>JAPLSW010000049.1:81964-97865 GCA_026398435.1 Chlamydiota bacterium
GGCCTTTTCCTTGACGATCCGGGAAGAGCTAATGATCAACTGGACCGCTACCTCTCATACCTACCGGAACAATCGCGTTCGTATGCTTTATTATATCTGCATGGAATATATGCCCGGGAGATTTTTAGGGAACAACACCACCAATATTCGTGCGACAAAACTTGTTCAGAAGGTGATGGAGAAGATGAATCGCAGGCTCAAAGAGGAGCTTAAGTATGAACCGGATCCGGGTCTTGGTAATGGGGGCCTTGGAAGGCTAGCCTCCTGTCTTATGGATTCTCTAGCTACCCAGCAATATCCAGCTATTGGATATGGCCTTAGGTACCAATATGGTATTTTTGATCAGGAGCTATGGGATGGGGTGCAGGTTGAGCGTCCCGATACTTGGCTTCTTCATGAAAACCCTTGGGAATTTAGAAGGGATATCCATGCGGCATCAGTCTATTATTCAGGTCAGCTTATTCCTTTAAAAAATAAAAAAGGGGAAGATGTATTTGATCTTACTGACTATGAAGAGGTAAGGGCTCTGTCTTACGATATTCCCATTATCGGTTATGAAGAAAATTCTAGGTTCAATGTAAACACGTTAAGGCTATGGACCACAAAGGAATCGCCTAGAAATTTCCAGCTGCAACGTTATAATGCAGGGCTACTCGATCAGGCAGGGGAAAATACTTCTCTTACCGATGTCCTTTACCCTAACGACAATAATGAAATCGGAAAGAGAATCCGCTTAAAGCAAGAGTTTTTACTCTCATCGGCGTCCGTTCAAGACATCATAGCCAACTATCTAAGACATCATCCCGATATGAGTGATTTTGCAAATAAGGTAAGGATACAAATCAATGATACCCATCCAACGCTTGTGATCGTAGAGCTTATGAGAATTCTTCTTAAAGGACATGACTTTAGTTGGGAGCAGGCTTGGGAAACGGTGCAAAGTTGCTGTAGCTTTACCAATCATACTGTCCTTAAAGAGTCTCTTGAGGAGTGGAATCAGAATCGCCTAAAATTCCTTCTTCCTAGTCAATATGCGATCATTGAGAGGCTCAACTTGGAATTTTGCAACTCGATTCGGAAAGTCTATCCTAGTGATGAAGAAAAAGTGCGTAGGATGTCCATCATAGAGGCGGGCCAAGTGCGTATGGCAAATCTAGCTATCTATGGATCTCACAAGGTCAATGGGGTGGCCGCACTTCATACAGAGATCTTAAAAAAGATTATGTTCAAAGATTTTAATGATATGTATCCCGAGAAATTTATTAATGTGACAAATGGTGTGACGCAGAGAAGGTGGCTACTTCACTGTAATCCACTTCTTGCCGCGTTTATCACAAAAAAAATTGGCTGCAAATGGATTACCGATTTTCGTCATATGCATGAACTTGCAGCCTTTGCAAGTGACCCTGCATCTCAGCAAGAGTTTTTAGAGATCAAAAGGGAGAATAAAATAAACCTGATCAAATTTCTAAAGACCGAAGATCCGATGCGCAATGCCAAGGGTAAGATTACAGGCTATAGTGATGCACTATCGGAAAATGCTCTTTTTGATGTGCAGATCAAGCGGCTCCATGAATACAAAAGGCAGCTAATGTGCGCTCTACATGCGCTTATGCTCTATTTTGAAATCAAAGCAAATCCACAGGCAAGAAAGGTTCCAAGACAAATTATCTTTGCCGGCAAAGCCGCTCCCGGCTATGACATCGCTAAAAATGTTGTTCGCCTCATTTGCTGCATTGGACGTAAAATCGATGCTGATCCGGATGTAAGGGATAAGCTAAGAGTGGTTTTTATAGAGAATTACAATGTGACAAGAGCTGAGATTATCATACCGGCCGCTGACCTCTCCGAGCAGATATCAACAGCCGGTATGGAAGCCTCTGGCACCGGTAATATGAAGCTTGCGATCAATGGAGCTCTTACCATAGGGACAGAAGATGGGGCAAATGTAGAGATGCACCAGCAGGTAACGGATAAATGGTGGCCGTTTGGCTTTGGGAAAAAAGCAGAAGAAAATCAAGCCGTTTGGAATGGGAAAGAGGTGTACAATCCTTGGGATATTTATTTAAATAATCAAGCTATCCACCAGGCGGTAGATGCCCTAAGAGACCAATCTCTTGCGCAAACAGAAGAGGAGCACCAGGCTCTCAGTTCCCTATATCATGTCCTTCTAGAGACAAAATACTCTTCCATACCGGACAAGTATCTTGTTCTTCGTGACCTTCAGGATTACTATGAAACACAAAAAAGGGTAGAAGACCTCTATATACAGCCCTCTCTTTGGGCAGAATATGCGATCCACAACATAGCTTCTATGGGAGTATTTTCTACAGACCAGTCGATCCATAATTACTCAGGACATATTTGGGGCCTGAAGCAATGTGTAGTAGATCCTAAAGAGCTAGAAGCTGTCCGAAAAGATTATAGTGATCACGATAAATGTCGGATTTTTTAGGAGCTCAATCCCCACTTTTGCATGAGTTTTGCAAAGCTCCCATCTTCTTGCATCTTTTTTAAGGATTTATCAAATGCCTGCAGCAGCCCCTCGCTGCTGCCTTTCATGGTAATGATGCGAAGGCCTGCATCATTGAGTGGAGGTGTTACAATTTTGAGTGTGGTTTTATATAGGTCATTACAATAGCCCTCAGCTGGTAGTACTGCAACGAGAGCGGCTTCTAGGATCCCTTCTGAGAGATCGTTTAACATCCCAGGGATGGAGTCATAGGGGCGGATAATAATGCCGGGATATTTCTCCAAAATAGAGACTGCCATAGAATCACTGATGATTCCTACTTCTTTACTACTGAGCTTTTCAAGGGATTTAACGGAAGACCCTGTAGGGACGATAAGGACAGGTCCAGTCTGCAGAAATACAGAGGAGAAAGAGTAGGTGCTTTCGGTAAAATTATAAGGGGGCATGCCGGACACTACAGCTTGGTACTGCATTTTTTGTAGCCCATCAAAGAGGGTATTGGAATTTACAGATTCTAGAGGTATTCGTATTTTAGCGCGATTTGAGACCTCAGAAAAAAGGTCTGTTAGAAAGGCTTCAATATTTTTCTCTCTTCCAAGAACCTCTACAGAGTTAAAGGAGGGGCTCATAGCTACAGTATATGTGTTTGTAGAAGAGCTGCTACAAGCGGAAATTAGAAAAAGTAAGATAAAAGAAAGACTTCGAATCACAGGTGGGCCCCCTCAAGCGTTAAGACATAAAACTGCTAACTGTTACTGTAGCACAATTCTATCCAAATAGGATAGTATTTCTGTTACGGCTTACTAACGATCGAGGGCGACCCATGAGAAAAAAAATTCTGCTTATAAATTTTGGTGGACCTAGAAGTGTAGAGGAGGTAGCTCCCTTTTTAAAAGAGCTTCTCACTGATGGTGATGTGATACGCACCCCTCTTCCTAATTTCATCCAAAAGATCCTTTTCAAAGAGATAGCCAGAAGAAGATCGAAGAGAATCGCGGAAGATTACCAAGAAATTGGTGGAAAATCACCCATCTTTGAAGATACAGAGTGGGTAGCCAGCTCTTTAAGAGAAAGGGGATATGATGTCCTAGCTTTCCATAGATATCTTCCAGCAACACATGTTGATTTTCTAGAAAAGGCGCATGAATTTATTACAGAAGATACTGTGGTATTTCCTCTATTTCCTCAGTTTAGCTATGCAACAACGGGAAGTATCGCTCGTTGGATGGATGAGCATCTTTGTCGTAGGAAAAGTCGGATACTGGGTTGGGTGAAATCGTATAGCGAGCATAAAGCATTTATCAAATGTTTTGTCCGTAGTATAAATGATCTAATGCAAGAAAATGGTATTAGTCAAAAAGAAACTCTTCTTTTTTTCTCCCCACATGGACTTCCAGTCTCTTATATTTTTGAAGGCGATGTGTATAAAAAAGAGTGTGAGAAATCCTACGCCCGTATTATGGAATCATTTCCAGAAGTGGGATCGGTTATTGGCTATCAATCGCAGTTTGGTAGATCAGAATGGGTCCGTCCGTATACAAGCGATCTCTCAGCCTCTATAAAGGACTGGAACAAGGAACATGCTAATGTGGTATTTATCCCGCTTAGTTTTACCTCAGACCATATTGAGACTCTCTTTGAAGTGGAAAAACTCTATATGCAGCCGGTAAAAGATGCGGGCTTTCAAGCCTTTCGCTGCCCAGCATTTAATAGACGGACTGACTGGATAGATGCAATCGAGGAAATCGTTAGGGATGCAGATCTTACTTCCACACAAATGCTCATAAGAGGTAAAGGCGACAACTGCAGGTGTAAGCCTGTCTTATAGAGCATTAAAATGGGTAAATAGGAATTTTAGTCCGTAGAAAACAACGACACTCATGATAGCGCTTGCAGGGATTGTGATGATCCATGACAAGACAATATCTTTAATCATGTTTAAGTTAATTGCTCTAATTCCGCGAGCAAGTCCTACTCCGAGAACAGCTCCCACCAGACAGTGGGTAGTAGAGATCGGAAGGCCGCATTTTGAAGCGATAAGTATTGTGACAGCGGCTCCGAATTCTGCACAAAATCCTCTTGTCGGAGTAAGTTCCGTGATTTTTTTGCCGATAGTTTCAATGACTCTCCATCCATAGGTAGCAAGTCCTATAACGATACCAATACCTCCAAAGGCAAGTAGCCAGGAAGGGACTGTAGCCACATCAGAAATGGCTCCATTTTTGATGATGTCAAGGACGGCAGCAACCGGACCAATTGCGTTAGCTACGTCATTTGCTCCATGAGCAAATGCGACAAAGCAGGCGCTACAGATTTGCAAGTAGACAAACATATTTTCTACAGTCCGGTATTCAGAGGTTCTTTCGGCAAAGCTTGTTTCGGTTCTAAGCGTTTTAGATAGAGTGCGTACTTCTTTCAAGATGCTAGCGATTTTATCATGAGCATCTTCTACGGTATTAGAATGGACTCTTTGCAGGTGTTTAATTGCTTTATCGAGGCTTACTACGCTTTGAGGGGAGTGTCTAGAGGCTGTTTCATAGGCTGCAATATCCTGTTTCCTGCGCACCAGTAAATAGGTCACGCCGAAAGCTAGTAAACCGGCTGCAATAGATATGCTAAGGGCCTCCGGAAAGGAAAGGTGTATATCGAGATTGTCAAGTCCATTAAAAATCAGACTTAGAGTAAATGTTCCAAATACAACGAATGTTAGGTAAGGAAGGAGTTTTAGGGTCGCTTCGGCAGGTTTTATAGCGAAGAGAACTTTCCGTTGCAGGAGGCTGAAAAGAATATAGGATATAGTAGCGCTCATAAGAGGAGATAGGACCCAGCTGATGAGGATAGATAACACCTCATCCCATCGTATGGCTTCCATTCCGCCTACAACACCACCGAATCCTAAGATGGAACCAACTATAGCGTGTGTTGTGGAGACGGGCCAGCCAAAATAGGATGCCATTTGCAGCCAAAGGCTTGTTCCAAGAAGTGCAGCGCTCATCCCTAATATAAGGATTGTAGGCTCGCTCATGAACATATCTGTATCGATAAGTCCCCGCTGCATTGTTTCTGAAACATTCGATCCTACAAAGAAGGCTCCGGAGAATTCCAAGATAGCAGCAAGTATTACAGCTTTTCGGAGTGTTAAGGCCCCAGAACCTACAGAGGTGCCCATAGCATTGGATACGTCATTAGCCCCGATATTCCACGACATGTAGAAGCCGATTACTAAAACCAAAATTGTTAAAATAGTTGTTATTTCCATGTCTTAACTACAATTTCCTTATTTTAGCTCTAAGACCATACGGATGCGATTTGCCAGCTTCTCACAGAGCTCGGAAAGGGATCCAATTTGCTCAATGAGTGTTAGCCAAAGATAAAAGGCAGGGGAGGAAAGGCCTGTTCCTTTAGAAAAAAGTTGCTTCATAAGAATATGTTGCATTTGTGTAGCTTCGTGCTCTTTAAATGCCGTGAGCTCTACCATGTCTTTCACTTTCTCGGCTTCGATACCACCGAAGGATGACTCTAAAAGCTCATCTATCTCCTCGATGATTTTTTTTGTATTCCAAAAAACATCAGCATTTTTTTTATAGAGCATGTCGAATTCATTTTTGAATTCAGTCAGCATATCAAGAGGTCTCATAGAAAGGAGTATGCCAATTTCTTCCGCTTTATCTGCTATGCTATCCTGGATAGAAAGGATGTCTAGAAAATGGGAGCGATCCATGGGCAGAAAGATGCTTTTAGGTAGATGATTGCGGATATCGTTCTTTGTTAGATCTGCCTCATGTTCAAGCACAGAGAGTTCTTTAGAAAGTTTTTCAATATTTTCCATGTCCATCTTAGGCAGAGCATCGATGATGGTCGTGAGCTTTTCTATGCAGAACGTCACTTTTTTCATGTGGGTCTGTAGAGGAGCGAAAGGGGATTTACCAAACAAGCGTGCTATCGTAATCATTTGTCTTTTCCCAATTTAAGAAACTAGTGAATATTAGAATTACTTATATAGAGAAAATGACTTTTTGTAAATGAGCAACCGGCGATCGGCCGGGCCTTTGAATAATAAATTAAATTATTGCTTTAGAGAAATGCTTGAGGTGGGGTTGTTCGGATAAGATTCTTACTTAACCGGTTTATCAAAGGGGGCTCTTAGAGTGAATTCTGTTTCCTCAGCAATTAGCAACTCATTATCGAGCTCTATAGGATTTTTGATGCTAACTACATCCCCTTTTTTGAGATAGTCGAAAGCTTTGGATTGCTTGGGATGAAGAGCAAGTCTTGTCCCGAGTGTTTTCTTTCCATCGGTACCACAGAGGAAGTGTCTGGTTCCTTTAAAAGTTTCAATAGGAGGGCTTACTACTCGGTAGAGTCTTTCCCCTTCTGGGTGGGTCGTTTTTTGTCCTGGAGCGCGCAGAAGAAGGTATGTCATTTTTAAGGAATTGGAGTTAAGTTTTGCCGCTTTCTGGATATCATTAATTATGAAAGGCTTTTCAAAGGGTCTCTGTGTAAAGCAGGGGGACGATCCATGAAATAGGGCAGGGCACGGGCCTTGCCAGATGCAGGGGGCTTGTACTCTAACGCCTTCTTTAATAAGGAGGTCTCGAAGTGTTAGGTAGTGTCTGTTGATTTCAACAGCGGATGAATCTACGAGAAGTACGTGGCCATTTTCAGTGAGCTTGCCAAGCAGGGAAAGGACGTATTTTTTTTGTTTTTCTATATCAGAAAACAGATCCTTAAGTGCGTATCCGACGATGATTAGATCCCATTTCCCATCAAGTTGCCACTCTCTAGTAAGGCGAGGGTCATTTTCTCTTGCAGATAGTGGATATCCGAAACGGCCGGAGAGGTCTGTGGCCGATTTTAAGGCGAGAGGATTTGTATTCATCGTAACTACTTCGTCACATCCGCTCATAAGAGCTGCAAGTGCAAAGGGAGCTGCATCTGTCGAAATATCAAGTACTCTTTGAGGTAGTTCAGGGATTTCCTGAAGAAGACTTATTCCTTGGGATAGGCGAATAGGCCATTCATACATCATGTAGGCGCTTAAAAGCTCTCTGTCTGTCAGGTCGAACTTAGTGGAGAGTTCCTGTACTTTTTCTACGAGCGTGTGAAATTCTCTTGTTTGGAGACGATCAAGAGGTCCAACAGGCAGCTTGTTGAGCTGCCTAAAGTGGGCGATCAGTAGAGCGTAGAGTTCTGTCCAGTCGACTTTTACAGAGAGGCGTTTTGTTTTCATGAGAAGATGGTCTTTTTTTCCGTATCTGACATTTCTTTGTATTTTCCTTCAGGAATATCTCCTAAAAGGAGTCCTCCAATACGGACGCGGGTGAGTTCTTCAATCGTAAGCCCTGCATTTTCTACAAGGAGACGTACTTCCCGTTTTTTCCCTTCTTTCACTACAACCTTTAAGGTTCCTTTTCGAACTTTTTGGACGCGAACTGGAGTAATCCAAGTTTCTTCTATATAGGCGCCTTTAGAGATGTGAATAAGGTGTTCGTGAGAAATCTCTTGGTTTGTTTTGACAATATATTCTTTGGAGAGATTAGCAGAGGGGTGTATTACCTTATTTGCAAAATGTCCATCATTTGTAACGATGATCAGCCCTGTTGTGTCTCTATCGAGCCTGCCAACAGTGAATAATCGCTCAGAAACGCCTCTAAAAAGATCGATAACGATCTTTTTTGTGCCGGGTCTTATGTTCGAGCAGATGTATCCTTTAGGCTTGTTGAGCATAAAGTAAAATTTTTCTTCCTCGCCTTTGACCTTCTGCCCATCAACGAGTATAACGTCCTCACCCCAAGTAACTAAGGTTTGAGGGACTTTGACGATTTCTCCGTTAACGGAGACTTTTCCGGCAAATATAAGCTCTTCACAATGTCGTCTTGAGTCGACGCCGGCGGCTGCGAGGGCTTTGCTGAGTCTTTTTTTTGTTTCCATAGTGCAGCAATTGTACAATCTGCCTGACTAAAATACAATATAACTTGCCTCTCTAACCGAAAGAATATTTAGATTTGGTTTTAGCGGCATGGTTCCCTGTGCAATTAATTCACAAGTGTTAGTGATAATCTATGGCTGTAATAGCAAGTATAATTAGATTTGTTGTTTAGGATTTGAAGGTAAATTTGTTTGTAAGATTTTATTATGCAATCTTGCATTAATTAATTTAAAATTATTACAGTTTTGCTTGTGTATTCAATCTGGAAATTTTCAGTCAAGCAAAGCCTCGTAGGGATTGCTTGGCTTAAGGGCTCCTTCGGTTATTCGGCCGGCCAAAAGACCGAGGGAAGGCTGAAGAAGGAAGATCGAAAATCGAAAAATAGGGTAAGGGTGTGCTGTTATGACCCCAAGTAGCAAAGACTTGGTTCGTTTCTGGATCATAGGAATTAAAAACGCTGGTGTTAACTGAATTTCCTGAAGCTGAAATTATTGAGGGCTCCGACCATGACCATACCCCTCCTGAATAGGTAGCTATGGAATAGGTCGGATTTTCACTATTATTTGGATCTGCCCAGGTGGCAATTATTCTATTATTCACGGTGTCGCAACAGATAGAAGGAGTAAACTGAGCCTGACTTCCATTTGTTCCAATGACAGCGGGCGGCGACCATGTCCAATTACCCCCTACATAAGAAGCAATCGAAAAGTGTGGAAGCTTAGTAGCATCAGAATACCAGATCGCAAAGATCTGGTTGGTATTGGGATTAAAGGAAGTAAATACATTCCAATCTCCCGAGATCGTAGTATTATCTATGACAGCAGGTGTAGTCCATGTCCAGTTACCGCCAAGATAGGATCCGATCGAGTAAGTAGGATAGTAATTGTTGTTACTAGCTACCCAGGTGGCAAAGACCTGATTGGTTATGCTGTTATAACTCGTGAACAGATTGTTACTAACCGTGCTCGTAGAGATTCCATCAAGCCTGGCAAATGCTGACCAAGACCAGGAACTTCCATTATAGGAGGCGATCGAGTATTTCGGATACGAAGTCGTTCCATCGCTAATTGTTGCAAAAATCTGATTGGTCTGGCTCGCATAACAAAGGAAGGTATTGCAGTTGGTAGTAGTTGTTGGTGTCTGCTCTATAGTATGAGGATCTAGCCATGTCCAAGTATTATTAGAATAGGAAGCTATAGAATAGGTGGGATAGTTGCTGTTATTAGTATCCAACCAGGCAGCAAAAACCTGGTTGGTCTGCCTGATATAGCAGGTGAAAAGATTGTTTTGTGCCTGACTTGTATCAGAGATAGTAGCTGGGGTTGCCCAAGACCAAGCGCCATTAGCGTAGGAAGCAATAGAATATGTGGGATGGGAGCTATTATTAAAATCACTCCATGTAGCAAAAACTTGATTAGATGCACTGCAGTAAGAGGTGAAAACCGAGCTATTGGAAGTGCTTGTTGTATTATCAATAATTGCGGGTATAGACCAGGTGCTATCGGAAGAATAGAGAGAAGAAAAAAGACAGAGTAATGGGAGCGTTAAAAATGAAAACTCTATTTTTCTCATAAAATTTCTCGTAAGAGTGATTGATGGTAGAATGCTACTAAATTTTTTAGTTAATTGTCGATAGTCTAATCTCTTGTCTCATTAGTTATAAAGGAATTTACCTAGATGCCTTCCTTAAAAGCCGGGAGGTTTGCCCCTCCGCTTTTTTAAAGAGTTTTCCAATAACCTCCTAAAGTCTATAATTCTTCTTTTTAGCAAGGAGCTCGCAATGCAAAAAAAATCTAAGCTTATTTTAATGCGCCATGGACAATCTGAATGGAATAAACAAAATCTTTTTACTGGCTGGGTGGATATACCTTTAAGTAAAGAGGGGATTGAGGAAGCTATAAGAGCCGGAAAAAGCATGGCCGACATGCCGATCGATATTATCTTTGTATCCTCTCTTATGAGAGCGCAGATGAGCGCGATGCTTGCTATGACAGAGCATAAAGGGGGCAAAATTCCAGTTATCATGCATGAAGGGGAAGGAAAGCTCGAAGAATGGTCCCAAATTTATAATCCCCATGTCAAAGAAAATATTATCCCTGTGTATGCAAGCTCTCAGCTTAATGAAAGAATGTATGGAAAATTGCAAGGCTTAAATAAGCAAGAGACCGTAGATAAGTATGGAGCCGAGCAGGTTAAGATTTGGAGACGCAGCTATGATGTTGCTCCGCCAGAAGGTGAGAGCTTAGAGATGACAGCCGCTAGATCTATCCCTTATTTTACAGAAAAAGTTCTTCCACTTCTTAATAAGGGAAAGAATGTATTGATCTCCGCTCACGGTAACTCTTTGCGTTCAATAGTAATGTCTCTTTTAAAACTTTCTAAAGAGCAAGTGCTTGAGCTTGAGATTGCCACCGGTGAACCGATGGTATTTGCTAATCACGATGGACAGTGGGTAAGAGAATAATGGAAGAAATTTACTTAGATAATCACAGCGCAACGCGCCCCCACAGCTGTGTTGTGGATCAGATGGCTTCTTTTCTTAAAAACTATTGGGCGGCAAGTAGCTCGCCCCATAGGCTAGGAGAGCAGTCTCAGCTACCTCTTGTGACATCTATTAACAAATTATATGATCTTCTCGGTGTAGGGGAGAGTGACCTGTTTTATTTTAGCTCAAGTGGTCCCGAGGCTATCGCCCAAGTATTCTTCTCTACCTATTTATCTCATGTGAAAGAAACGGGGCGTACGCATTTTGTAGCGACCGATTTAGAAGAAGCTCCTGTTCTTCTTTCTATGAAGCGGATGGAAAAGTTTGGCTGTAGCGCCAAAACTCTTCCTGTGAATTCTTTTGGTCAGCTGACCAAAGAAATTCTAGAAGAGGGTTTGAGAGCAAGATCTGCACTCCTTTCTTTTTCTTGGGCAAATGGGCTAACTGGCGTCATCCATCCACTCTCCGATCTTGCTGAAGTATGTAAGAAAAAAGAGGTCCTTCTGCATGTCGACGCATCGAATATGATCGGCAAGCACTATTTTAGATTCCAAGATTTAGGTGTTGATATCATGACCTTTGATGGAACTCTTTTGCACGCGCCAAGAGGATCTGCTGGAACATTTGTAAAAGCGGGAGCTCCGTTTTCCCCTTTTGCCCTGGGAGCTTCTAGCGAGCCTGTGGCAGCTCTTTTAGCCTTAGCCGAGTCTGTTGAGATCTCGATGCATAATTTTGATCATGTATGCACGGAAACGGCGCGCCTTCGGGATAAGTTGGAAAAGAACATACTGCGCGCGTTACCCGATGTAGTATTTCCTTTTACAGAAGCTGAAAGACTTCCTAATACCACGGTGATGTGTTTTCCAGGTGTTGTGAATGAAGCTCTTCTTTATTTACTAAACAATAAAGGGGTGTATGCAAGCATGGGAGGAGGGCAGTTCCAAAAGCTTTCCCACCTTTTGCAGCTTTGTAAGATAGAAAAGGCTTTAAGCTTTGGAGCTATAAGTTTTAGTCTTTCTTTTGAAATTACTGAGGACCAAGTCAATAAAGCATCTGAGATCATAATCGATTGTTACAGAAAATTAAAAAATCATTCAGGGTCTTTAACTCGAGCGGTGTCCGATGCTTCGTAAAAAATACACTTCTTATCCTTGGGCCCGCTACAGTAAAAAACTCTCAGCACGTATTGAAAGGCCAATGCATAGTGGGTTTTATTCTAAAGAGTCAGCCAAAGAGCGCGGCATGCGACTTGCTGAAGGAAAAGCCGGGGCCTTAGAAGAGGGGAATCTCATTTGTTTATACCTTCTTGTCGACGAAAGCGATGGTGTGATTGCAGATGCTAAATTTCAGGTGTATGGCCAATCAGCGCTTATTGGGGCGGCCGATGCAGTATGTGAGCTACTCATTAGAAAAAATTACGATCAGGCAAGACGGATTAGCTCTGAGTTTATTGATAAGCACCTAAGGGATCGAAAGGAAGTTTCTGCATTTCCTGAAGAAACTTACGCTCATATTAATCTAGTTTTAGGGGCAATAGATGAAGCTGCAGACCAGTGTATGGATATTCCTCTTTCCGATGCCTATGTAGCTCCTCCGATGACTGATTCTGACATTAACTCTGGAGAAGCTAGAGTATATCCCGGCTGGGATACACTCAATCCTAAACAGCAGATATCTGTGATTGAAGAGGTCATTGCAAATGACATCCGTCCTTATATAGAGCTTGATGCAGGGGGAGTTGAAGTATTGAACTTCCTAAATAATCGGGAGCTCATCATAGCCTATAAGGGATCCTGTACCTCTTGTCATTCTGCAACGGGGGCTACCCTTTCCGCAATTCAGCAGATTTTAAGGATGAAGGTACATCCGGAGATCGTAGTGACTCCGGACATAAGCTTTTTGACGGGGCACTCTCACTAGTTTCTTACGCTTGTTTTATCTTGACATAAGTAGTGGGTTTTAAGTTATTGTCACCCTAATTTTTATACAACAAATGGGTGATTATGAGGCTCTTTTTTTACTTTTTACTGGTATCTGCATCTTGTTTTTGTCATTCAGATCTTATGCCTTGTTTCAAGAAGGACATGACAGAAAAAGTTGAAAAAAGCTCGATCAAAAATATTGATTTTATCTGCCTTATGAATTTTGACCAAAGACAAGAGCAACTTGTAAAATCCTTAGAGCAACTCAACCCCTATAAAATTTGTCCTCACGGATTTTCTGCCGTAAATAGCACAGGCCTATCCCTTGAAATGATAAATAATATAGGGGTAACATTTATGCAGGGAATGAATAAAGGGAAAGAAGTTGTTTGGTTCTCCTCTGACGAACCTGGAGGCGATAGCATCGCTCGTAGTCAATTACTAACTAATCCCAATCTTTCACAGGCATATAGAATTCCTAATCTTGAATTAGCCTCTGAAAAATTTGAGTTTATGCTGCCTAGGCAATCTAGCAAAAAAACAACAGATTTAGAAGAAAGTTCTGATCGGTCTGACATTAATAATGAGTCTAGGTCCCATGATGTCCAAACGATTGATATTCTAGTACAATATGATTTTCAAGGTACGTATACAGGAAATTGGAATGCTGCTCGAAGTCAAGGTTATAACGTGCGTGTGTTTAGATTAGGTTATGAAAACACTCTTGCAAAAATAAAAGAATATCTTACTAAGGATTACTCTGAAAATACAAAAAAAGTAATTTTTATGGAGGATTTTATTCCGAGAGATCTATTAGCGATAATTCCAATATCAAAACGCGTGCTTTTTTTATGGGAACCGATTGGAAAAATAGAAGACAATAATTATTTTTCCGTTGTTTATACATTTAATGATAATTTGGTCGGTACAAATAACTATCGAAAATTTTGTTATCCTTTTTTAATGTCAATGTGTTCGGACCCCTTACCCTTTAAACAAAAAAAATTATGCACAGCAGTGATTTCTCATTGGTTGCCAGAGAGAATCCATTTGATCGAATTTTTTAAAAATCACTGCTATGATACATTTGATCTTTTTGGGTATTCCGGGGGGCCATTCACCAATCATTTTATATATAAAGGTCCTATTGCTGGGTATCATTCTGAATCATACAAATTGAACACCTTGAAAAAATATAAATTTTTAATTGCTTTCGAAAATAGTGCATGTCCTCATTATAACATCACCTCTGGATATTGTGCTCCCGGGTACATTTCGGAAAAAATTTTTGCAGCATTTGCTTCCGGATGTGTTCCGATTTATTATGGGGCGCCTAATATTGAAACTTATATTCCAAAGAATTGTTTTGTTAATTATTTGGATTTTCGCACCCCGGAAGAATTGTATGATTATATTGTCAATATGACAGAAGATGTTTATGAGCTCTATTTGCAAAATATCCAAAAATATTTATGCAGTGATTCCGCAAAGAAATTTTCACAAACTGCTTTTGAAGCAACGATATTAGAAGCGGCTGTCAAAAAGTAAGTTATATCATCTAAAAAAAATGATAGAAAACAGCCTGCTTAAATGTTACATCGAAGTTTGCAGCGCGTTATTTTAAAAAAGACATGTGAAAATTAAGGGACGCGCTATAAATTTAATAGCAGTGCTTCAATGGAAGCTAATCCATATATAAAAAAGGTTTTTTATGGCTATGGGAAAACTCTCATACGCATTGGTTTGGTCAGGTTGATGATTAAGTAAATGTAATAAATTTTTACTCTCGTCTTTGAGGTATGCGTGGGCTGATCAATGTCACGGTAGCACTAATAAATACTATCCGATCTTAGTTTGCCGCATGCATTTATTCATTCAGATTACTTCTAGCACGATTTGGTTTTTTGAAAACATCATCCCACCCAGTATTTGCAACCAACTCATAACCTTTTGCAATTAAAAAATCTGGGATTTCTTGATTTCGATAATTGTTCTCAATAACAACAAATTCAATATCGAATTGATCAAAATCGATCGTTTTTAGAACATCTAATTCCCCTCCCTCTATATCAATACTTAGAAAATCGATATGAAAAACGTCGTTTTTTCTTAAAAGATCATTCAGTAAATAACAGTCTACCTCAATGCATTTAGGTGCTTTGCCATAAGACCTAGTTGCTATTTCACGATAAACTCGTTCTAAATGGCGAGGGTCATACTTGGTAAGCAATCCACTTAGCATCTCGGGTTCTCCCTCGACTCTTAAAAAAGAGCTTTTTCCATTGCGATCGGAGATACACCCTTGAATACAAATGCAAGAACGATTCTTCTTTAGCTCTTCGTATACTTCTGGAATAGGCTCAATACAGATTCCTTTCCATCCCAACTCTTCAAAGAATTTTGTATTGCTAAAGGAAATTCCATTATGAGCACCAATATCAACGAATACGCCATTTTTTTTATTTTTAAACCACTTTTCATTAAGCAATCGATCTTGTCCACATTGACTGTAGTACCCATCTTCTCTACGCCCAATCCGATTGTAATAATCGACGAGATCCCCTTTTGCAGGCTCTCGAATAATGGGAGCTTCAAGATCAGCCTCTGCCTTGATGCGTAGTTTTTCTGCTTTTATTTTGCCGGTCAAAGGCTTCTCAGATACTTCCTTTATGACCGGTTTTTTTTCCTGAGTTTGAGCTGGTAATGGTAGGGGGAAGTTTGCCTGAGTCTCTTGCTGGGGTGCTGGGAATTCAGATCCCATAGGTTGTATAAAAGATTGCTCACCGGATACGAAAGATGTGATGGGCGCATGA
Organism: Chlamydiota bacterium; assembly: GCA_026398435.1. Taxonomy (GTDB): domain Bacteria; phylum Chlamydiota; class Chlamydiia; order Chlamydiales; family Rhabdochlamydiaceae; genus VGMB01. The sequence continues at coordinate 97,587 of JAPLSW010000049.1, forward strand.
GTATCTAGGGGAGAGGTATAAGATATTTCATGTTCGGGACTAAAGCCTATGTCATCAGCAAATGCTTGATTTAGACTCATTGCACATAAAGTAGTGCAGATAATATTAGCCAGTTTATACATATGTAAGGATCCTCTTCACGGCCTTTTCATTAGAAAGATTTGACAGTTTTTCTAAAAAAATTTACCTGAATTGTCAAATCTTTTCTTGAATTAATTCAACAAATTAGTTATGCTTTATCCCTTTAAAAACCAAAGAGATATGAGCTATGAACATCCA
>JAPLSW010000070.1 GCA_026398435.1 Chlamydiota bacterium
GGGCGCAGAGTTTTGCGATCTCGATCAGAGCCGCTTGATTGCTAGGGTCTATCCCGAAATTTTGTATATATTCAGCTGTTCCTTTACCATTTTGCTGGGCGCAGAGTTTTGAGATCTCGATCAGAGCTACTTGATTGCTAGGGTCTATCCTGAATTTTTGTATACGGTTGGCTGTTCCATAACCACTTTGCTGGGCGCAGAGTTTGGCGAGCTCGATAAGAGCGGCTTGATTGCTAGGAACTATCCCAAATTCTTGTATAGATTCTGCTGTGTATAGACCATCTTGCTGAGCGCAAAGCTTTGCAATCTCGATAAGAGCCTCTTGATTGCTAGGATCTATCTTAAAATTTTGTATACGGGAGGCTACGCCTCGATCACCTTGCTGGGCGCAGAGTTTGGCGAGCTCGATAAGAGCTGCTTGATTGCTAGGAACTATCCCAAATTCTTGTATATATTCTGCTGTGTATAGACCATCTTGCTGAGCGCAAAGCTTTGCAATCTCGATAAGAGCGGCTTGATTGCTAGGATCTATCTTAAAATTTTGTATACGGGAGGCTATTCCTCGAGCACCTTGCTGGGCGCAGAGTTTTGCGACCTCGATAAGAGCGGCTTGATTGCTAGGGTCTATTCCAAAGATGTGTATAAATTCAGCTGTTCCATAGCCATTTTGCTGGGCGCAGAGTTTTGCAAGCTCTACCATTACCGATTGGTTATCTCTACTCTCAGTAGCTTTTAGAGAAAATATTTCGTCTTTTCTCTGCAATGAACTCATTGTTTCTAGTAAAGAAGAATCTCCCTTGAAAAGCAGACTCGGATCTTCATTAAGACGGTCCTCTCCATAGGTTAAATGCCCAAAATTCGGATTGCCCTTGCCACCTTCATTATGCCATACATACCAACAAAACAGGCTAAAACAAGGGCTTTTGTATAAAAGATTCATCAGACTTTCCCGATCAGGGATTGGGAGGCTTTTGATTCTTGTTAGCTCATCAAGTATAGAATCTCTTTCCTCAAGCCGCTTTAAAAGTACTTCTAGGATATTCTCATTTTTCTCATTTTGTATTTGTAATAGCAGATGGGGGGCTTGCTGGATTGTTCCTAGAGCTTGCTCCTGCGATAAGTGAAGAGATGTGCCTACATGCTGAACCAGAAAATCTAGACTCTCTCTATCTAAAGAAAGGAATTTTTGAGCAAGCTTCTCACTAGAAAAGGATCCTTCTTCTAGATTTAAAAGGAAGCGAGCTACTTTTTTATAAACTTCCGTGGAAGCTGAAGAATCGGATGAGGAAGGTCTTCCATCTCGCTGCTTGAAAACGGTCATGATCTTATTTACTGCAGAAAACATCTCTGTAGATATCCTCGATGGATCGATCCCTTCTGTTTTTTTTAGCCAGTGGAAGTACAGTCCCGTCCTGACTAAACGATCTGTCATTAGTTCTATTACCGATTTCGCGGAATCGAAATCTGGAAGACTGTGGCAACAGGAGACTTTAGGTAAAAGACCTGATGGTAGAGGGATCATTGGATACCAATATTAAATTAATTAATTAAATTATATCAAAATAAGTTATATTAATTCAATTTAAATTGAAATTTTAAATTAACGAGAATTATAAGCGGCTACAATTCAGTAATATCAGCAAAATAACATTTTTTAAGGAGTTTACGGAGATAGCCCAAATATCGATTAACCGAAAATCAAAATTATTACTTAACATTCAAGCGTGAATAAAGACGGGTCAAGATCCCCTTTTTAGCCAACTTTCCGCACCTTTCCTAAGTATCTATAAACTCCCTAGATCCTTTAGTTTCCTAAGTGGCCTTTCTCGATTATTAGCCATCCTGTGCATGCAATGAGTAAAGAGAATAAACAACTGCCTTAAATAAGGCGATTTAGAAGCAAATCCCCCTTGCAAAAAAGAGCCCTCTTATCGATGATTCCCTAAAAACCAGGAGACTTTTATGAGCCAACATCTTAAGAAAATAGACACTGCAAATGCTCCCTCTGCCATAGGCCCTTATTCTCAGGGGATCGAAGCAAACGGCTTTGTCTTTGTATCGGGACAACTTCCCATCAATCCTAAAACAAATGTGATGGTTGAAAGAAACATTGCTGCACAAACAAAACAAGTACTCGATAATGTGGAAGCGATCCTTAAGGAATCGGGCCTTACCTTTAATGATGTAGTAAAATCTGAGGTCTTTTTAAAAGACATGCAAGATTTTAAGGAAATGAATGCAATCTATGCAGAAAGATTTTCCGGATCTATTAAACCTGCAAGACAAGCTTTTCAAGTAGCGATGCTTCCTTTAGATGCTCTTGTAGAAATCTCGTGCATTGCAGCAAAGAAATAATCTTCTCAAGCTCGTTATTTATTAATTTATAACGAGCTTATTCCTCATTTATTCCTATTGTTTCATAAAAAATATTTTCGCGTTTTTAATAAAACATTGCAAAACTATTTGCTTAAAAAATCATTAATCGGATAGACAAGAAAATACACAAGAAAATAATTAAACAACTTAAAAAACGAAATAGAAAAACATGAATCGCGAATTATTCACTTCTTATTCCTCCGATAATTTTTGGGCTGATTCTAATATTAAGAATTTTATATCAACTTCTGTTTCACAAAATAATTCTAGAGTGCAAAATAGTTTAGAGAATCTTCTCTCTCCGATCGATGAAATGCCCGATTTCCACGACCCTTATTCTGAGGTGAATTTATTTCTGTCTGAAAGGATCAAAACAGAAATCAAACACTGCCAGACAGAAAAAAAATGGACACTAAAATTCCAAGAAGACCTCATCCATAGAATCACTCCTGAATTCAGAAAAAAATTCCCTCATTATCGATTAGGTGTGATGGCCATAAAAAAAACATGGGAAAAGGTGATCTACTATACACAACAGATAGAAGGTCATACAGATGCCCTATCAAAAGATGGCTCACTTAATATTGCATTTTTTATTAAAGAAAATCTGAAACAATATGCTCACCTGCGGCAAAAAAGATCTCCGGCTTCCTATCATTACGCACATCAGCTTGCAAGTAAGATCAGTGAATTCTCTGCAACAATTGACGGGAAAAAGCCTGAGTGGGATTTTCTAACAAGGACGATTTGGTCGATGCAAAAACATCTACTAATAGGAACTACACTACAAAGCACTAGCCCCTATGATGAACCAAATAAAACCGATCATTTAATTCAGAAAATACTTTTAGAAATTACGGCCAAAGAGGGGATGATTGCTCAAAAGGATCTAGAACATAAAATCATACAGTCCCTAGATTCACTCCATGAGCTCGGCGAATTTTCAACCCTTGATAAAATTGCATGTAGCAGCTCGGCCCTACTTGCTGAAAAGCTCTATCCATACTCCCCTTTCCATACACAGTATTCTTATGAAGAAAAATCAGCCCTCCTAAGTTTTATTGAGAGGCATAGTTCGTTATATAAATTGACAAATGCCTCCCTAAAAATTCCAGAACTTGTCCGTAGGATCGTAGCTCTTTATACCTTATCGATAGGCCTGCCTAGAAATTTAAGCGAAGAAGAAATAAATGCAGCCGTTGATGGCTGCTACCCTCTAGTAAGAAATGAACGGCCTCCATTTAGCCAAGCAGTATATGCTTTTATTTCTGCAGAACTGCAGCTTATGAAAAATGATCAATTCTGCAAGTCGGTAGACTTTGTAAAAAAAACCGTATTTCAGTCTTACCTAGAAACGATTTCCTTACCTAAATTTGAAGGCAGTGAAATAAACACCCTCCAAATTATTATTTGGAAAACCCTCTCTAATTCAGAAGGTTTCCTAGAAAAACTCCCTTATAAAATCGGACAAAAGATCGATGAAGAAATCGGATACATTCTTGTAGATAATCCATGCCTTGGTTTTGAAGCGGTCATTAGATCTGTAGTTAGATTTTTCCAGATAGCTAAAGAGATCTCAGAAAAAAACTTAAGCAAAGATCTAAGGGAAAAAGCTTACCTAGCCTCGATGCAAGGAGATATGATCGCCTCTTCTGCTATTATCGATGAAGAGATCCCTTTAATAGAGCTCATGAAAGAAATGCAAAAGCCTGGACCAGTAGAAAATCCTACTCTCTTTGTAGCGAGTGTTATCCAAGCATATTTACGAAAGTATCCCGATCTTGCGATCTATGCATCGCAAGTATCGAGCAAAACATGGATCTACTTTAAATGCCTTTGGTACACAAGGATTGAAGCGAAAGAGCCTACGGTATTCGATCGTTTTATTGCCTGGCATAGCTCTCTGCTTAGATCCCAAGGAGTAGCTTCAGGAAAACAGCTCACCTGCAAACTACAGGAGATCTGCAATAGATCTCTTCCCCTTATCCCCTTAGATACTGACTACTTAAGTGAGCTACTTGGACTTTCTAAAGAAGAAAAATACGCCTAATAAGATAAAGGGAATACTCAGATACTGTCCCATCGTAAGATAAGACATCGATGTAAGGTATTCACTTTGCTCGGTCTTTAAAAATTCCAGTAGAAAGCGAATAGTAAATAGCAATACGAGGAAAAGACCAAATAACCTGCCCGGTCTTTTCAAAAGAAAAAAGCGCCTCCAAAAAAGTCCAAGCCCCAAAAATAGTAAGAAATAACAAATGGACTCATAGAGCTGTACAGGATGTCTTGGCGCAGGGCTTGAGCCATCTGCCGGATGGCCGAAGACAACCGCCCAAGGAAGGCTTGAAAGAGTTCCTAGTATCTCCTGATTCATGAAATTCCCCATTCGGATCACCGATCCCGCAAGGGCTGTGGGAATAACAACCAGATCAAGGATTCTGAGCAAAGTAAGTTTAACAACCTTAAATTCTTTCCTTTTAGAAGTAATATAAAGAGCTATGATCATGCCGATTGCCCCCCCATGACTTGCAAGCCCCCCCTCCCATACTTTGAAAATAAGTAAAGGATCACGCATCAGGTGCTCAAAGCTTTGGTAAAAGAGGACATCGCCAATCCTTGCTCCAATCACCGCTCCCAAAATACAGGCAAAAGAGATTTTCTCAGCAAGAAGGCGAGCCTTATGAAATATGGTGCAAACAGCCGAGCCAAAGAGCCTTTCCAAATAAATCCGCTTAACCAGCAAATTCCTGGTATGGGAAGAAAGCTCTTCTAGATACTTTGTTAAAGAATTTCTGCGGGAAGGAGATAATAAAGGTATTTTATCGGTATTCATTAATTCATTAAAAAAACCGCTCCAAACAGAGGGCAAGTCCCCTTCCACCTTATGAATAAACTTCCCTTTAAGAAAATGAGCCTGTTTGTTTTCTAAAATGGTTTGTGATATCCTTTTGGGATCGAGAATGTCTTCTTTGGTAAACTCCGGAAATAAGAGCAGATATGTTGCAAGAAGACGGCGAAGGATGAGGTACCCTAAAAAAAATCCTAAAGCAAATAAAAAGCCATACCATAGAATAGGCCTATTTAATAGAGGCAATGTAAAGTTGAACATATAACGACTTGGATCCCAATATAAAAACCCTATCATACTTACACCCTTAAGAACTTATGTTTAAAATCAAAATCTTCTCTATCGGAAAAACAAAAGAGACTTGGCTTCAACAAGCAACCGAAGAATACCATAAGCGAATAAAAAACACCATCCAAGTGGAGTGGGTCCTCTGTAAAAATGATGAGCAACTGCTATATACCTTAGAAAAAGAAAGCTGCTGGATCAGCCTAGACCCTAAAGGGTCTTTGCTATCCAGTGAAGAATTTTCTACCTTTCTATTCTCTCAGCTAGAAGAAGAAGGATCCCGACTGAATCTTGTGATAGGTGGCGCCGAGGGTCTACCCCCCGGCATCCGAAAAAAAAGCAAATCGCTAATTAGCCTATCGAAGATGACTTTCACCCACCAGATAACCCGGCTGATTCTACTAGAGCAGCTCTACCGGGCAATGGAGATCCGTAAAGGATCCGGCTACCACAAATAAGCTACTTAGTGGTGATCGGTCTTCCTTTAGAGAAGGCAAGTCTAAAATACTGCATAGCTCCATTTGTTAAAGCCGCGCCAATTGCCACATCAACTGTTCCCCTTACATCTAAAGGAACTGGAAGCCATTTCATCGAAATGCCAAGAAGGACCATAGAACTAATCAAAATAAGATACGAAACAGGATACATTTCTTTTAGGGTCATAGAGCGCTTAAATGAAAAAAAGCGGTTAGACACTCTTGCAACAGTTTTGCTAAGGACAAAACGTCCCTTCATAAAACCGATGAATACTCCGATAGAAATACAAACTAGGACAGCAGACTCGTTGCTACCCGCCATTTTAGAAAGCAAATCAAGCAGTGGTGAAGGGGTAGTTCCCGGAACTAGGTGCACAAGGAAGGAGAGCCCTTTATATAAAAGGAAAACTCCGATGCAAAGCCAAGATGCAAAACTTATAAGCAAGGCTATAAAAGGACTTATACGCATAATTTCTCCATTTGGTTGTATTTTTCGATATCCTAACAAATCCGGCAAATCGAGAACATGTAATTTAAAAAATTTAAAAAAAACCACTTTTTTTTATGACAAACAGACTTCCCTTGCTCGCTAAAATTTAGTTTAATGACAAAAAAACACGAGGCTCTTACACTTCAATTTGCTTAACAACAACACGTAACTTTTAGATAGCTACTTAAAAACCTTATACAAAGTAAAAAACTTGCGGGAGACGTTTCATGAATGTGTCACTAGCCTTTTTAAGAGTCCTTTTCTTTATACTCAGCATATTTTTCATGACCACCTTTATGGTGTCAAGTCCCACAGGAGCGTATCACACCAATGCACTCATTGGAATCGGTATGGGATGTTTATTTGCCCTCCTTCTTTTTGCCTTCGATACTGTTTTTAGAAGGTTCAATCTTCGCTCTTTTAATATTGGCATCATTGGACTCTTCATCGGATATTTAATGGGTCAAGCCTTAGTCCTGGTATTCGATGCAGTTCTAGATATCAGCAAAGTATCTATTGTTCTTCAGCCCCAAGTGCTTGAGATGATCAAGATCTCTTTATTCCTTTTTGGAACCTATCTTGGCACCATCATGACACTGAAAGCGTCCGATGAGCTATATATAAGTATTCCTTTTGTAAAATTCGCCCCTACGGCTCAAAAGAAAAAAGACCTCATTCTCGACTCCTCTGTTCTCTCAGATGCTAGGATCATCGATCTATCAGCTACAGGCATGCTGGATCATTTGCTTATCATCCCTAGATTTCTCATTAAAGAAATCTATTCCCTCTCAGAGACTGGTGATGAAATGGGTAAAGCCAAAGCCAAGAAAAGCCTTGAGGTCATAAAAAAATTAGAAGCTATAGAAAGTTTAGATGTCAGGTTTAATGAAACCGACTTCCCCGAAGTGAAAGACATCCACGGAAAACTCATTCGCCTGGCACGTCTTGTCGATGCTAACATCCTGTCTGCTGATATTTCCCGTATACAGATGTCCTCTATCGAAGGGATACGGATCATCAACCTTCATTCCCTATCAAATGCACTAAAACCCCTTATGCAAGCAGGAGAATTCATCAAGATCAAGATCCAACGCTATGGTAAAGAACCAAGACAAGGTGTAGGGTATCTAGATGATGGCACTATGGTTGTTGTGAATGGTGGTGGCAAGTTCATAGGAGAGCTCATCGACACACAAGTCCTCTCCGTTAAACACACCTCATCTGGTAGAATGGTATTTTGCAATGCTCTGGATGATGAGAGTCTAGATCTTGACACGCTCCATGAGGATGACTATGACGAAGATAAGTAATCTTTGCCCGATTCTTGGTATCGGAAACGATATCATAGAAACTGATAGGATCCGAAAAAGCTTTGACCGTCATGGATACCGTTTCCTCACTAAGCTCTTTTCGACACAGGAGCAGGATTACTGCTTAAAACACGCAGACCCTATTCCACACCTAGCTGGGCGCTTTGCCGCCAAAGAAGCGGTAGTAAAGGCCCTTGGCACGGGATTTGGGGAACATGCCTCCTGGCTCGACATTGAAATACTCAATGACGAGCTAGGCAAGCCCTGTGTAGCTCTTTCTGAAAATCTTTCTGAAAAATGCAAAAATTCGATCATTTTAGTTTCTATTAGCCATTGCGATAACTACGTTAGCGCCATGGCTATCTGGACGAGAAACTAACCCGGAACAGCTTTCCTTTGATACGCTACCACAGGACCTGAAGTTACCTCAAAGCTCATTTTAAGCTAGGTGAATATCTTCAGGTATTAAATATCGGTAGAAAAGAGGATTACCACTTACTTATGGTCAGCCTTGCTCATAACTTTGCCTGTAATTTCACTTAGAGAGTCCTGGCTGATTTTTCCAAGATATTGAGGAAGCTCTAGACCAGCCAGAGAAGCAATATCATGGAGAGCTGGAAGCGATTTCGTAAATTGGCTGATGAAGTTGGATGTCGAAGACCCTTTTCCATCTGAGCTGCCACTATCCCATACTGTAATCTTGTCGATCTTGATGTTTTTAATCGCTTCTACTTGCAGTTTCACGATCTCTTCAAGCTTTTCTATCAAGAGCATTGTAGCCGCGCTCTTAGCATCTTCTCCACAAGCTTCAAAGAGCTGTTTATAGCCCGTAGCTTTAGCGTCTAGTAACTTTTGAATACCTTCAGCCTCTGCTTGTCGGATTGACAAGATTGCTTCAGCTTCTCCACGCGCTGTGATAACCTTGCTTTGAGCTTCAGCCTCAGCTTCAATTTGCATTTTCCTTTTCTTAATTTCTTGAGGAACAATTTGCTCTGCCTCTAAAAGTTGTATCTGTGCCAAGGCGCGAGCTTTTTGAATCATAGCTTCAGCATTTTGCTTAGCTACTTGACTACGCTGCGCGGCTTCAGCTTCTTTCTCAGCTAATACTGCATTTGTCAAAGCCATTTGAGCTTTAGAGTCATTTTCCCCTTTAATTGCCTCTGCATTATAAGAAGCTACAGATACTCTACGGTCTCTTTCTGCTAAGGATTTTCCTATATCCCCTTGCTTTTCTTGCTCTGCCACATCCACTTTAGCTTGGTTCACAGCCATCGAAGAAGCTTTCATTCCAATGCTTTCAATATAATTCGATTCGTCGGTTATATCCGTAATGTTAACGTTGAGTAAGGTTAGACCAATTTTATGAAGTTCAGGCTCAATATTTTTCTTAATAGAATCTAGAAAGCGCTCTCTATCTTGATTGATTTCTTCAATTCGTAAAGAAGCAACTGTTAGACGAAGCTGCCCAATAATAATCTCTGTGGCCATAGATTCAATTTCTTTGTGACCCAAGTCCAGCATCCTAACGGCTGCGTTGTTCATCACATCGGGAGTGATGCCTACGGCAACTGTAAATGTGCTTGGTACGTTCACACGTATATTCTGGTGGGAAAGAGCTCCCTTTAATGGAATATGGATAGTGCGTGGCGTTAAGTCCAAGAATGCATACCCTTGGATCAATGGCCATATAAATGTTCCTCCACCATGATAGCATTGGACAGTTTTACTACCCGCTACGCGTCCATAAACAACCAGAACTTTATTTGAAGGACAACGGCGATACAACTTCGCTAGAAAAAATACTGTCGAGAACAGGAGCAAAAGAAATCCTGCTACAGTAATGCTCAAATATGACATGTCAAACATAAGTACCCTTATAGTGGCGCAACGACAACTGTGTTTTCGTCGCTTTTTTTAATAATTTTTACGCGCATGAACGAAGGAAGGTCTTCAGAGTGATGGGATATGGCATCAATTTCATGTGTAAAATTTTGCAAAGACATTGAAATTTTTCCTTTACCCCCTTTTGGGATACATAGATAGACATACCCTTCTTTCCCTATCGCATCTTCAATCCTATATATGCTTCCTGAGCTCCTAAGTTTTTTAGCTAACTTAAAAATAGAGCGAATGATAAGCGATGCAAATAGGCCTGAAGTAAGAGCTAGTCCCATCGTAATGGAGTCTTGGAGTCCAAATTCATTTTTGCATGTGATAGCGGTCCATCCAAACATCATCAAAAACCCAGTGATAGTCTGTAGAGATAGCCACTTGAATTTTTTAGCATCCGCAGAGTCCTGACCTCCATCATGAATAGTATCAGAAGAAATATCGCTGCTGTCAAAGCTATCGTGATCGCCAATACCAAAAATATTAATTATGAATTGAACAAGAAACATGCCCGAGCCAGCAAGAGCGCAAAACCAAAAGATTGAGCCGAATCTAATCAACTCGCTAAAATAATTAATACAATAAATCATAAATAAAACAAAGTATTTTAGATGTTACAATGCTACAAATTGTGATTGATTGCAACTTAGATATTCCGCTTTTTTTAAATAAAAAAACTATTTCTTTGGTCTAGGGGAATTTTTCTTTAGTAGGAGCCTCTTATTATGGACGTTAAAAGAAAGAAAAAGGAATCTCGTAACTAAGCGTGCCTCTTTGCTCGTATTCAGGATAGTTATGAGCAAAGACCCTAGAAGAATAAACTATACTCAGCTTACCCCATAAACCGAACGTATAGCGGTAAAAAACACCTAGATCGATAGAGTCATGTTGAACCGCACCCCACCCATGGAAATTATTTACATTCACGTGATTTTTTCCACCGAGACCAAAATAGCCTTCAGTAAAGACTCCAGCTACTTGCGTCTCTAAAAACTTCCCTTCAAAATTGCCGTAGAAACGGGCCCATGGATACCCATGAACTGCCATGCCGATAGCCGTCAGAGCATAGCCCCTTATCGTCCATGTATCTTGGTAGGTTCGCTCTTTACCAACAGATCCTGTAAGCTCAAAGTTTAGGTACGAAGCATAGGGGGAACTAATATCTTTTACAGACTTAGACCCCACTCCTCTCATATTGAATCCTGCAACAACACTTACGGGATCCCCTGCTACATCATTGAGAAAGCGATAGCGAGCCTGGAGGGCTCCACTGCGAAAACTATAGTTTTGTCTAGGTGTACGTGCAACCTCTAGATCAAAATCCAAATCGATGGACTCATCCGGCGTAAAGCCCATACCTACAAACGTCAGATAGTTATTAGATGCCTCAGAAGGCTGCTTTATAGCGCCCTGAACCTCATTAAAATAACTATAACAAAACCCACCATCCGCACGAAATTCATAGACATCACCAAACCAAGGTTTTTGGTCGATTGTAAGGGCAAGAGATGATACCGATAGAAGGGCGAGTAGTGTTTTCATCAGTGAGCATGTCCTTTTTCGGAAAGCCATCGTTCTGCATCAAGAGCTGCCATACATCCGCTACCAGCGGCCGTTACCGCCTGCCTGTATACATGATCCTGCACGTCCCCTGCAGCAAATACCCCTTCGATATTTGTTTTGGATGTGCCGGCAATGACTTTGATGTAACCATTAGGATGTAATTCGACTTGGTTTTTCAAGAAAGCCGTATTTGGGGTATGACCAATAGCAAAGAATACACCTCCCGCATCCCTTGTCATTTGCTCTTTTGTCTGTGTATTTTCTAGAGTAACAGATTTAACTACTTGATCTCCACTGACCGATAGAAGAACATGATTCCATATAATTTCTATCTTTGGGTGGGATGTAGCCCTTTCGGTCATAATTTTAGAAGCTCTGAGCTCTCCTCTTCTATGAACCAGATACACCTTACTTGCAAACTTTGTGAGGAATATCGCTTCTTCGACCGCGGTATCACCGCCACCAAATACGTAGAGATCCTTGTTTCGAAAAAGGGGAGCGGCTCCATCACAAACAGCGCATGCAGTCACCCCTTTTTGCCAAAACTCCCCATCACGAGTGCCCGGCACATCGAGCCTGTTAGCTGTAGCTCCAGTAGATATGATAATAGCATGAGCCTGGATAGTCTTCTTAGCCTTAATGATAAAGGGACGTTTAGAAAGATCTACTTCAAGAACATCTTCAGCAAAAAGAGCAGTTCCAAATTTCTTAGCTTGGGCTTTGAACTTATCCATTAGTTCAGGACCCATGATTCCATCTGGAAATCCAGGATAGTTCTCCACTTCCGTTGTCGTCATCAGTTGCCCACCGGCAACACCTGAAAAAAAACCTTCGTAAAGAACAGGCTCAAGATTTGCCCTTGCTGCGTATATAGCTGCTGTGTATGCCGCCGGACCTGAACCAATGATGACAAGCTTCTTCGTTTCCATTCTTTTCCTTACCGCTGTAAAATTCTCAAAGAGTATTTTTTACAGAAATAAAGGTATAAAAATTTAAAACAAAGATCTCACTATCAAAAAGAGGCTGTATCGGACAAATGATCTCCGAGCAAGCATTGATAATAAGAGGCTCCATAAGGTCTTTTTGCATGAGAAGTCCCTCATCCAAATTTCTAACCCCCTCAAAACAAATTGGCTGGATGTCTAAATCTTCATAGATAACCGAAAGTAGTTCAATACTGATATCCGGGTCCACATTTTCTGAAAGGACTACGGCTACCTTTTTTCCCATTTTTTTGGGCTCTATCTTAAAGTCGTAGTTGGATTGCATTTTATACCCCTGTAATTTTTTTTATTTCCCCTTTTGCCCAAAGTAACCAGAAAATTGATTTATTTTCATAATAACATCCTTGCTATAAGAAAAATTATAACATAAAGATCTATTTTAATAACACGTTAAATTTGCATAAAATAATACTACAAAATTACACACAGAAACAATATTACCATAAAACACTACTAACTAATAATTTAAGCAAATAAGAAGAATTCTTGTGGTTTTTTCCTTTTAGAAAAATCCCTTTGAACACGAGAAAGCAGGAATCTACTTAAGGTTAAGCCTGCTTTAGAGCTAATATCTTAATGAAGATCCTTTCGTTAAGAGTACACTCGATCGTTATTTTTACTTTTTCACCGAGGACTTGAGGGCGAGATCCCTTGCAAACCTCCTTTTTTTGTCACACTATGAATCTATTATAATTCCTTAGTGAATTCCAAAAACTCAGGCACATCGGGACTGGAAATAAGTTGTCCCAGAAAATTCTCCTGGGAAATTACAGGCTTTCCACTTGCTTGCTCTAGGTCTTCCCTGGCATTTTTAGCGATCGTTCCTCCCATATGTGCAGCGGTTTTGTTTTCGTTAAAACCTTGAGCATCTCTATTGTATGCAAAAGTCCAACAGGCTGTTGGACAATTGGAAGCCCTACCTATTTTTTCTATACCATGGGGCCGCAATGTCATTCTAATACAAAAGGTGAAGGATACAAACCAACGTCTTTGGTACGCCTCCAAAGTAATAGAACATGGCTGGAGCCGCAGTATCCTTACAATCCTGCATGTTAGTTTCCCAACAAGCCCCCTCCTTTAGGTGGGGGTAGTTGACAGTTAACAGTACACTCTATTCTTATTCCCCCTTTCCTCTGGAAGACTTGATGGGTAGTATCCCCACTTACACCTATAAAAACTCACTGAAAATCCCCCCTTGAAAAAAAATCCCAGGTAATGTATCTGGTGTAAAATCTTCAACGTAGTACAATTTAACCTAATAGACATTCAAGTAATTTCGAGAGGAAAATTGAGAAGTATTACCCTAAAAGGACTCTCCAAGTCAATTAATGGTGGGCTGATCATACCAGGCCTTAGCCTAAACATACCGGCCGGCAAATTTTTTGCCTTACTTGGGCCCAGCGGTTGTGGCAAGACTACCCTGCTAAGACTGATTGCCGGTCTTGAAAAAGCCGATGAGGGACAGATCTTTTTAGGTGAAGAAGATATCACCGAGCTTCCTATCCATGAAAGACCTATAAACGTAGTTTTTCAAAACTACGCTCTATTTCCCCATCTCGATGTCTTTGACAATGTGGCCTATAGCTTAAAACTGAACAAGACCCCTAAAAAAGAGATCAAAGAAAAGGTATGCAAAATTCTTGAGGCATTCCATCTAGAAAATCATATCTATAAATTCACCTCTCAACTTTCTGGAGGGCAGCAGCAACGGGTGGCGCTCGCTAGAGCTATTGTCAATGAGCCCGATGTACTACTCCTTGATGAACCCCTAGCGGCTTTAGACTTTAAGCTTAGAGAAAAAATGCTGATCGAGCTTATTGAACTGCAAGATAAGCTCAAAACAACATTTGTCTATGTCACCCATGATCAGTTTGAAGCTCTGACAGTCGCCGATCAGATGGCAATCATGAATACTAAAGGACAAATTGAGCAAATAGGAACACCCAAAGAAATCTATGAGTTTCCTCACACCTCTTTTGTAGCAAAGTTTGTGGGAACTACAAATATTCTAGCGGGAAAACTCCACCAAATCGATACCGATCCAGAAATCGAAGTGGCAGATCTCGGTAAATTTAAACTCTCTATCCCTCAGAAAAAAGAGTGGATGCAAGAAGGTTGCGATATCCTGATCAGCCTAAGGCCGGAAAAGATCTTTATTTCAAAAAAAGAAGTTCCTAATTTTTCTAATAAGCTTATGGGTAGCGTGCAGGCCATTGTATACCATGGCAGATCAACACAGTATAACGTCGTGCTAAGAAATGGTTTGAAACTGCAAGTATTTGAGCAGAATGAAGAACATTTCCCTCAGCAGGTTATCGACTATGACAATGAAGTATACCTTTATTGGCAAAAAGAAAACGTGGTCCTGCTGGAAAAATGAAGCTCAAATTCTTGCCCAAACAACGTTCTTCTGAATTCCCCTTTACCTTTGGTGCTCCGGCCATCGTCTGGCAGGTTCTGTTTTTCTATTTTCCACTACTCATCATCGTAGTAACAAGCTTCATTAACGTATCAGAGCTGGGAGAAATTGAGGGTGTTACCCTCAAAAAAATCGCTCTGTTTCTCTCCCCTACTTACATGAGGGTGATCCTCTCATCGATGCTCCTTGGCGTTAGTAATGCACTCATCTGTCTCCTTGTGGCCTATCCCCTTGCGTATTTTATGGCGATACGGGGAAAGAAACATAAAAACCTACTTTTGTTCTTACTCATCATTCCTTTTTGGACCAACTTCCTTTTACATGTATACGCCTGGTTCTTTGTACTAGAAAGGGAGGGGTTTTTAAATACCCTCCTACTTAAAATCGGATTGATCCATGAGCCAATCCACTTTTTAAACTCCATTTTTTCGATCATGGTGATGATGGTTTACTATTATCTCCCCTTTATGGTCCTTCCGATCTACTCATCCCTTGAGCGATTCGATTCCAGGCTTATTGAAGCCTCTCTTGATCTTGGGGCTAGCTGGTTTCAAACCTTCCGCCGTATTATGCTCCCTTTAACACTTGGGGGAATCAGAGCCGGATTCTTTCTTGTATATATCCCCTCTTTTGGTGAGTTTGCGATACCTGAACTCATGGGAGGCGATAAATACATGTTTGTCGGTAGTGTAGTATCCCATTATATCCTTGGGGATCAAACCGGATCCCTTGGCGCGGCCTTTACGGTCGTTGCCTGTATTTGCCTTCTTCTTAGCGCTGCTGGCCTATTTTTTCTTTTAAATAAAATCATACTGCCGAAAAGGAAAAAATGAAAAACCAGGCAAAAACCGCAAAAATTGCATCCGGCACCCTTCTTCTTTTTACTTACCTATTCCTGTATGTGCCGATCATCGTGCTCCTGGTTTTTTCCTTTAATTCAGAAAGCTTCCCAGCTCCCTGGAAAGAATTTTCTTTTAAGTGGTATATAGAACTTTTCCATTCTATTTACCTATGGGAAGCTTTTCTTAACTCTCTGATTGTTGCAGCCTCTTCTACCTTTATCTCTGTTGTCATGGGGATCTTTCTGATCTTTTATGCTGTGCAAGGGGGAAGGCTTGGCAATTTTTTATCTCTGTTCTATGGCAATGTCGTTATTCCTGAAACTGTACTTGCTGTAAGTCTTCTTGGTTTTTTTGCTCTGATGTCAATACCTCTTGGGCTCACAACGCTTGTACTTGCTCACACAGTCCTTGGTCTTGGCTTTGTGATTCCTATCGTCTATGCTAAATTTTTAGAGCTCGATCCCAAACTTACTGAAGCCTCTTTAGTACTAGGAGCCTCTCCATTACAAACCTTTTTTAAAGTAACCCTTCCTCTGTTAAGACCGTCGCTGATATCAACAGGGCTCCTTGTATTTATCATTTCCTTTGATGATTTTATCCTAGCCTACTTTTGCGCTGGTAGCTCCTCTCAAACGATCTCACTATATATCATGTCTATGCTAAGATCCGGCGTATCTCCGATCGTTAACGCTCTGTCAGCTGTCCTTCTAGCTCTTAGCACCCTCTTTGCCGTCCTCTTTTTCTCACTTAAAACCAAGGTGAGGATCGTATGATGAAAAAATTGCTGATACGAAGCATTGTCGTTTTATTATGGATGGGTCTTATTTTCACGTGTCTTTATTCTCCCAAATTTTCCTTTACTAAGGGGCAATCTAGATCCATTAATGTCTTTGCTTGGGGAGATATTATTGACCCCACAATCGTTGCTAAGTTTGAAGAGCAGACAGGCATTAGCGTCCGTCTTAGCTACTACTCCTCCAATGAAGAGCTCCTTGTTAAAATGAAAGCCACAAGAGGAGAAGGGTACGACCTGATCGTCCCCTCCGATTATGCAGTACATCTTCTTATCCAAGATCAACTTTTAGAGCCCATCGATAGATCCAAGCTCGCCTTTTGGTCCGAGATCAATAACAACCTCCTCGGACATCCCTTCGATCCGACTAATAAATATTCAATTCCTCTAGAGTGGGAAATTTTTGGATTTGGTGTTGATAAGGACTATTTTGCAACACATCCTCTTGATGCTAGCTGGAAGCTCATCTTTGACTCATCTATCATCGACTATAAAATCGCAATGACCAATGACCCCATTGAAGCGATCCAATTTGCAGGATTTTATCTATTTGGTGATAAAGAGGATCTGAGTAGCACGGAAGCTCTTGCTGTAAAAAACCTGTTAAAAAAGCAAAAATCCTGGGTAGAGGCGTATGCAAGCTTTAGAGGCGATTATTTTTTAGCCACTCGCAACTGCCCAGTGGTGGTCGCTTCCAGCTCCTACATCTGGAAAACGATCCGCCAATTCCCCTTCGTATCCTTTGTCATACCGATTGAAGGAACCTTCATTTCGATAGAAAATTTAGCCATTCCCGCTGTCAGTCAAAAGCAAGAATATACCTACCAATTTATCAACTACCTTTTCGAGCACGAATCAGTAAAAACCCACTTTGAAAAATTTGGATTTTTTCCCTCAACTCTTCAATCTCTTGCAGACCTCAAAGTAGATCCAGCAGCGATAGAGCTTATCAATGCCTCTGAAGAGCAATTCAGCCATTTTCACTTTATCAATGAAATCATGCCGGGACAACAAATTCACGATACCTGGGTAGAAGTGAAATCCGGAAATTAGATAATCGATCAATAGTATTCATTAAATCACTAACTCCCAGGGAAATCTATGAGCACATCCATCGAACCACTATCCACACGTATTGATCCAAGATCTCCAAGTCCTGAGTTTCTTGACTCCCCTCGAATCATACAGCATGCAAGGTCTTTTGATGTCCCCGCTACACTCTCGGATGTAAGTGAATACGCCCAAGAATACATAAAAACAAATACACAAAGACTCGCCATTCAAGGCCATATAGATCAGCTACTAGAGGAATTCGACGAATATATTACTGCCGCTGAAACTGAAAGAAACGCTAAAAAAAAAGCTGAATTGCATGATCGGATATTCTCTGCCTTCCGCAGAGGATACCTGGATTTTTGTGAATTTAGAAGAGTGGAACGAAAACTAGGAATGCCCCATTCGGCATATTTTGAAAAGTATTTTTCTAGGAGCTAAAAAAAAGGCCATCTGAAAGATGGCCTTTTTTAAAAGAACTAAGGAAAAATTACCCTTTTTTCTTTTGGATGTAAGTGATTACATCGCCGACAGTCTTTAGTTTTTCTGCTTCTTCTTCAGAAATCTCAAAACCAAAACGCTCTTCAAATGTCATGATGAGCTCTGTAAGATCTAGGGAATCTGCATTTAAATCTTCTACGAATGACTTTGTTGAAGAAACATCAGCCTCGTCTACTCCGAGCTGCTCTACAACAATATCAATTACTTCTTTTTCGATTGACATAGGTTTTTCCTTATAGTTTTTTTAACAAATAAAACTTACATTACCATTCCACCATCTACAGTCAGAACCTGACCTGTAATGTAGTTAGAAAGAGGACTGGCTAAAAAGATCGCCGCATTTGCGATATCTTCTGTGCTTCCCAATCGACCCATGGGGATCTTTTTTACAATAGCTTCTTTTTGCGTATCCGTTAGCACATCTGTCATCTTCGTTTGGATGAAGCCGGGTGCTATACAGTTAACGCAAATGCCTCGAGTAGCAAGCTCTTGCGCGAGGGCTTTTGTGAATCCAATCATACCCGATTTAGACGCAGCATAATTGACTTGTCCCGCATTTCCTGTCAAGCCTACGACAGAAGACACATTGATGATTTTACCAGAGCGTGCTTTAAGCATCGTGCGCACAAGCGCCTGGCAAAGGTTATAAACTGATTTTAAATTGATATCGAGTACATCGTCCCAATCTTGCTCTGACATCTTCATGAGAAGGCCATCTTTTGTGATCCCTGCATTATTTACCAGGATATCAACGCTGCCCCAGGAAGTGAGTAACTTCTGGATCGCTGCATCGACAGCTGCCTTATCTGCGACATTGACGATATCTGAAAAAAATTGTTGGTCCGGATCGACTCTTAGGGCATTTAGCTCTTCAACTACTTCTGCAGCTCTTTGAGCATTTGTTCCAAATATTGTGACATGCGCGCCTTGTTTTGCAAAGCTTAAAGCTATGTCTTTACCAATGCCAGCAGTTCCACCAGTGATGAGTGCTTTTTTACCTTTTAACAGTTGCATGATGTACAATCCTTTGTGAGCGCTTCAATGTCTGTGATTTTTTCGATGCTAAGAGTTGGGGCGGAAACTCCAATCCGTTTATTCATACCTGCAAGGGTTTTTCCGGGGCCCATTTCTACAAAAAGATCAACACCGACAGCTGTCATAGCATGAATTCCTTTTTCCCAACGTACTGGCTGCGTAACTTGGGCTACAAGTTGCTCTCTCATAACATCTAGATCTGTTACAAAGGCGCCAGGGGTATTCATCACAAGTTCTATGGAGCTTTCAGTTAGCTCTGCAGCTTGTAAAAACGGTGTAAGCCGTATCCCAGCTTCTTCCATCAGGGGGCTATGGAAAGCGCCGGACACATCGAGGGGAAGGATCCTTTTTGCCCCTTTTGCCTTGAGATGTTCTGTAGCTTTCTCTAGACCTTGCTTGGTACCCGCAATAACGATCTGCCCTGGACAGTTTAAGTTAGCGATACCGACGATTTCTCCAGTAAGATCACTTAAAGCCTCTTGGAGGGCTTTTTCTTCCATACCGAGAACAACAGACATCGATCCAGGATGAGTATCACATGCATCATTCATAAACTGCGCTCTATGCTGCACAAGCTTTAAACAATCTTCGAAGGAAATCTTGCCAGACACAGTAAGGGCTGTATATTCTCCGAGACTTAAGCCCGCACAAACTGAAGGCTGGAGAGTTGGGATCTTCTCTTGCATAGCTTTATAGATAGCGTAACTTACAATATAGATCGCTAGCTGGCTATTTTTAGTAAGCATTAGTTCTTCTTTAGGTCCTGAAAAAATCAAATCAGAAAATTTTCTTCCTAAGATTTTATCAGCTGCGTCAAATACCTCACGTGATACGGAAAACTCATCATAAAAATCTTTCCCCATCCCCACGTATTGAGATCCTTGTCCAGGAAATATAAAGGCGATTTTTTTACTCATGTCCCGGCTCCTTAGTAAGTATTGATGATCCCCATGTAAGCCCGGCACCAAATGCTGTAAGGAGAATATTATCTCCGAAAGCGATCTCTTTTTGATCGAGTAGTTCATCCAAGGCTATTCCTATAGAAGAGGCTGAGGTGTTCCCATATTTTTCAATCGTCATAAAAACGCGCTCCATCGGAATTTCAAACCGCTTTGCTATCGCTTCAATGATACGAATGTTGGCTTGGTGAGGCACCAGCCAGCTTAAATCTTTTTCCGTAAGACCGACTTTATCCATACACTCTTTCGAAGAGGCCTCCATGCGCCGAACGGCATGCTTGAATACATCCTTGCCTTCCATCTTCAAATAGTGACAGCCAGAAGACACAGATTCTTGTGAGGCAGGCATCCTAGATCCACCAGCTGGTAGAGTAAGCAATTGCGCCTGGTCTCCGTCAGAGCCAAGACTTACGTCTCTTATGACAAGACCCGGCTTTGACTCGTCACTAGTTACAATACATGCCGATGCCCCATCTCCGAAAAGCACACAAGTATTGCGGTCTTTATAGTCGACAATAGAAGAAAGTTTTTCTGAAGCTACAATAAGCACATTCTTATACATGCCCGACTCGACAAAAGACTTAGCTATTGCAATACAGTAGATGTAGCCTGTACAGGCAGCTTGTATATCAAAAGCGGCAGCTTTTGTGGCCTTAAGCAGAGACTGCAAAAGACACGCCGTACTGGGAAATATATAATCAGGAGTGAGTGTCGCTACGAGAATGAGATCGATTGCATCTGGCTCAAGATTTGCTTTTTGCAAGACGCGGCTAGCGGCTTTATAGCCCATATCAGAGGTGAACTCATCATCTTTGGCCATGCGTCGCTCTTTCATTCCGGTACGTGAAACAATCCACTCATCTGAGGTTTCAACCATTTTTTCCAGGTCCTTATTTGAGAGGACGCGCTCTGGCAGATAAGATCCTGTAGCAATGATTCGAGCTTTTAAAGACATGAGAATTCCTTAAGTACTAAAAATTTTTAGATTACTGCTGTCAATTTTACCCTAGAGAGTCAAAAAAACGAAAGGGGAATTTTAGGAAATTCATTTGAAATTAAAAGTTTATTTTCACACCTTAATTCCCTTCTTCTTTTTTCAAAAATGGGGTAGATTCCAAGGACACTTAAATCCAATCCTAGAGAATCTCTTATGTCTAAATACCCAAACGCCATCAACTCACTCATAGCCTATTTAAGAAAATTTCCTGGAGTCGGCTCTAAAACGGCTGAAAGGCACGCCTTTCAGCTTCTAGACTGGCCAGACACTCAACTGCAGGACTTTGCTAAATTGCTTTCTAATTTCAAAGAAACTATACACCCCTGTCCATCATGTGGCTGCCTACTTGAAAATGCCCTATGTGCATTCTGCGACCCCTCAAAGCGGGACATATCCAGCCTCTGCATTATCGCTTCTCCAAAAGACGTATACCCCATTGAAGAAACTAGAGTTTACAAAGGTCTATATCACGTCATCGGAGGCCTTCTTTCACCACTGGATGGAAAAACACCAGAGGACCTTCATATAGGAAAACTTAAGGAAAGAATCCTTAAAAATGAGATCCGTGATGTCATCATTGCACTCGACTCGACCATTGAAGGAGATGCGACAGCTCTTTATCTCAAAGAAGAAATGGAAGATTGGGGCGCTCGCGTAACAAGACCTGCCATGGGAATGCCTATGGGAAGTTCGCTTGATTATATCGATGGAGGAACCCTTGCAAGAGCTTTAATTGGAAGACAAAATTTCTAGTATCTTGCGTAAATTCCATTTGTTTCTATATGATGGCTGGGTTTAAAGGGTGGCGTAATATTTTCCACTCCCCGCCCCTGAATGCTTAAACATCAGCGTAAAAAGCTATAATTTAATATTTAACTTGGACTTAAGTCTCATGAACAAGCGCTTTATCCTTCTCTCATCGATTGTCTTATTTACAGCATGTCCTACTCTACCAAGCTTTGCTGATTATTCTACATCAACCGAAGCCTATGAAAGCTCTACTATTGGAAAAATAGAATTTGCCCCAGAAAATCTCCCTCCTAATGCGACATTTGACTCGAAATCAGCTCTTAACAAAATGAAAACAAAAGTGGGAGACCCCTTTTCTCAGTCAGCATTTGATGAGGACTTAAAGGCCCTTTCTGAAGAGTACGATAGAGTTGAACCCAATATTGAGGTGCACAACGGGCAGCTCTATATTACCTTAAAAGTATGGCCAAGACCGACCGTAAGAACTGTTCGTTGGGAAGGCAATACCCACATTAAAACAAAGACCCTACAAAAAGAGCTCGGTGTCAAACCAAGTTCCACTTTCAACAGGCAAACGTTCAACAAATCCTTTAATAAGGTCAAAGAATTCTATATCAAAAAAGGGTATTTTGAATCCCAACTACAGTACAAAGTAGTCTCCGATACAAAAACAAATGAAGTAGATATCCAGATTCAGGTCAAAGAAGGTAGATCTGGAAAGATTGATAACATCGTATTCAATGGATTTTCCAAGAATGAGCGCTCTGAACTCTTGAATATGATCTACACAAAAAAATACAACCTCTTCATGAGCTGGGTTACAGGAAGCGGTACCTATAACGAAGAAGCTCTGGAGCAAGATCAGCTAACGATCATTAACTTCCTTCAGAACAAGGGTTATGCTGACGCAAAAGTGAATATCCGGATCAAGGAAGCGGCCAAAGAAGGCAAGATCATTATCGAAATTTCTGCCGAAAGAGGGCCTGTATACCATTTTGGTAAAATCACCTTCCACGGAAACGAGCTTTATAAAGATGATGAAATCGAAAGGATGTTTATCGCCAGACCCGATGAAGTGTATTCCCCAGAAAAACTCAGACAGACAGCACAAAACATCAAAGATCTCTATGGAAGAAAAGGGTACATTGAAGCAACTGTCCAGTATGAAACAAAGCTTGTCTCAGACAAACCTATCTACAACGTAGAGTTTCAGATTGAAGAAGGGCAGCAGTATAAGATTGGCCTGATCCACGTTCTTGGCAACTCCCAAACACAGAGCAATGTAATCCTTCGGGAATCACTCCTTGTGCCCGGAGAAACCTTCGACTCTGCAAAACTTAAAGCGACAGAGCAAAGACTACAGAACATCGGTTATTTTAAGAGTGTCAACGTCTATGCTGTGAGAACACAAGACGATCAACTTCTTGGAGAAAACTATAGAGACGTTTACATAGAAGTAGATGAGACCACAACCGGTAACATCAGCCTCTTCTTCGGATTCAGCTCCGCGGATAGCTTATTCGGTGGTCTAGATCTTACGGAAAGCAATTTTAATTATTTGGGAATACCTAAAATATTCACTAAAGGGCTCTCTGCCGTCCGCGGAGGCGGTGAATATGCACATGCTAGGGTCAGCGTTGGCGCAAAACAGCGCTCGTATGCAGCCTCTTGGATGACCCCGTACTTCAGAGACACACTTTGGAGAATCGGTGGTGATGTCAACCAAACCACAAGTAGCCTCCAGTCCAAAGACTACGATATCAACACCGTTGGCGGAGGGGTAAATGCCTCCTACCCCTTTGCTCCCTTCTGGTCCTTTGGCACTAAACTTAGACTAAAAAATGCTTATGTGAACATCCACAACCCCACCCCTGAAGAGAAAAAAACAGCAGAGGCTGAAGGATTCTTAACGGGCCTATCTTCCAATGTCTCGTTTGACTCGACAGATAGCGCACTAAAGCCTCACAGAGGCTTTAGATCGATGCTAGAAGCTGAATTTGCTGGCTTTTTTGGAAATTTAAGCTTCCTTCGATACGGATATCTCAACTCATTTTATACCCCTCTATGGAAAAATGGGATTATGAAGTATCGCTGTGATTTCCGCTTCCTGCAACCCATTTGGAAGTCACCTAGCTTTAAAGATATTCCCTTAAGTGAAAAATTCTTCATGGGTGGAGAAAACTCCGTTCGGGGATATAAGGCGTTTGATTTGGGCCCTCACTACGAGAATGGAGACCCTTCAGGAGGTCTTTCTTCAGGACTACTTTCCGTTGAATATCTCCATGAAGTGTTTCGCCTTATGGATTTATTTGTATTTGCCGATGCAGGAACAATTTCTGCCCATAAATTTAGTATTGACACATTTCGTTTGAGCTATGGATTTGGAACAAGACTTGAGCTTATCAACCGGGTCCCTATCATTCTCGGTATGGGCTTTCCCGTTAATGCCGGTGGAGACAACGCAGGAGAAGTACGTAAGTTCTTCTTCTCCATGGGCGGACAATTTTAATCACAAGGAAAAACACATGAAAAACAACCTATTTAAAGCATCTTTTGTAGCAAGCATACTAACACTTGCAACAACTTCTGCATTTGCGGAAAGCAGTAATTTTGGGATAGTAAATTTCTCTAGTTGCATCACCGATTCAAAACTCGGAAAAGATGAGCAATCCTCTTTTGAAAACCTAAAAAAACAAATGTCTACTCACCTCGAAGAGACAGAAAAACAAATCAATGAACTGGCTATGAAGTTCAATGATGCAGACTATATGGATGGCCTTTCTCCAGAAGCCGAAGACGAGCTAAAAAACAAGATCCGCACACTCAATGAAGAACTGAGCCGTTACCAAAATCAGTACTACCAAGTGCTTAACCAAGCAAATATGAAAATTGTACAGTCTATTGGTGCAAATATCAATACAGCGGCTGAAAAAGTTGCTAAAGACAAAAAACTTTCCATGGTTGTTAACAAAGAAGCCTGCTTCTTCCACAACCCAACACTTGATGTTACAAACTTAGTGATTGCTGAAATGGATAAAACGTATGAGCTAGAATCCAAGAAACAAAAAGCAACAAGCTCCTCCGTAGCACCTCAAGTAGATCTTTCAGAGGTTAAGTAATGGATAAGGGTTTTGCTAAAAAATATACGATTGAGCAGCTCTCTGTGCATACACAATCTGAAGTGATAGGTGACATGTCACATATCATAACAGGTGTGGATAGCTTAGAAACAGCGAGCTTTGAAGACGCCTCTTTTTCAGCAAACCCCAAATACAGCCAGGCCCTGCTTTCCTCGAAAGCAGGCCTTATCTGTATCGACATGCAAACAGAACCACTGCCAGGAAAAAACTACCTCAGATCTAACAGCCCTTCCCGGACTTTTCAAACAATTGTTGAGCTCTTTCTCATCAATGAATACAATAATAGCGGCTTTGAAGGGATCCACCCTACAGCTGTTATTCACCCCACAGCTACCATCGGTAAAAATGTCCAGATAGGGCCCTATGCCGTAGTAGACCAGGGGGCCGTAATCGGCGATCGGACTCGCATATTAGCCCATGTTTCTATTGGACCTGGAACCTCTGTTGGAACCGATTGTCTTTTCTATCCCCATGTAGTCATCCGTGAAAAATGTGTCATCGGCAATCGTGTAGTGCTCCAGCCGGGAGCCGTCATTGGATCTTGTGGCTTTGGTTTTACAACTGATAGCACAGGAAAACATACAAAACTTGAGCAACTCGGAAATGTCCTCATTGAAGATGATGTAGAAATTGGATCTGCAACCATCATTGATAGAGCCAGATTTAAATCCACTAAAGTTGCCCAAAACACCAAAATAGATAACCTCGTACAAATTGCCCACAACGTACAGCTGGGTCCAAGTAATATTATCGTCTCCCAAACAGGCATTGCCGGCTCTACCAAAACCGGACGCAATGTAGTCATTGGCGGACAATCGGGAATTGTCGGTCATATTGAGATAGCCGCGGGCGTCATGATTGCCTCACGCGGGGGCGTCAGCAAATCCATGCCGACTCCCGGAAAATATGCCGGAGTCCCCGTCATGCCCCTTGCTGAGTTCAATCGCAACCAAGTGCATCTTCGCCATCTCGAAGAGTATGTACATAAAATCAAAGAGCTTGAAAAAAGGCTTTCCGCTCTCGAAAAAGGCTAAAATACCCTCTTGCCATAAAAAAACTATTCACCTACGTTGAGGAAAGGGATAGGGAGGGGTGCTATGATCTCGTATTACTTGAAAGAATCTAAAGAAGATGATTTTACAGAAATAGAGGCCCCTGTCCATGGATGCTGGATCAATGTTGAAGATGCCGTATCAAGTGACATTCACAAAATCTCTGAAATTACCGGCATTGATTTTACCGCGATCCAAGATGCATTAGACCGATATGAAATCCCCCGCGTAGAAAAGCTAAGCCAAAATATCGTCCTTTATACAAGACATCCCATAGAGGTAGAAGCTGGCCTGTATACGATGTCCCTTACGATCATCATCACCAACCATTACTTCATTACCATAAGCCCGAGTAACAACATCTTTGTGAAAAACTTTCTCATGAAAAAGGGAAAGATGCCTGACTCTCACAGCCTAAAGGCCCTTATCCAGCTCCTCCTTAGGATCACTCAGGAATTTACCCTCCAAGTGCGCAGAGTAAGGCATAACGTTTTAACTCAGCAAAAAGAGATGATCAATGTCGAAAGTGATGACATCTCCGATCTAACAAGGCATGAAGAGATTTTAAACCAGTACCACTCATCCCTTGTCCCCTTAAGAGGGGTCCTAGAAAATCTCCTCACAGGAAAGTACATAGCCATACACGAAAAAGACAAAGAACATATAGACGATGTTCTCAATGCTATAAGACAGTCGGAAGACCTCTGCACAATCGTTAATAAGACCATCCGCAGCCTGAGAGACTCCTACCAAATCATCTTCACAAACAACCTAAATAAGACAATTAAGCTCTTAACAGCACTGACCATCATCTTTAGCATACCTACGATGATCGCAAGTCTCTACGGCATGAATGTCGCCCTACCCTTTACCGACTTCACACATATGTTTGAGCTGCTTGTCAGTTTAATCGTAGGCTTTTCCGTTATCTGTTTTTTCCTTTTCAGAAGAAGGGGCTGGCTTTAAAAATCTTTACTCAGCATCAGATTTACTTCCCCGGATAAGTATCTCACTCCCATCTCCCCTTCAAATCCCATCTTAATCGATATCGGTTTCTTCTGACCGACTCTTGCTTGGAGATCAAACCCTACAGATCCGAGATTTAGAGGAGATGTTCCTGTAATCACAGTAAGTGCTGAAGGAAGTCCTACAAAGCCCGTATGCAAGTTAGAGGTTCCAAAGGGTTTTTCAAAGATGTAGCTCCCCTTTTCTTTTAGGAGCAGAGCTCCCCAGCTGTAGCTAAATGCTTGAGAGAATTTAAACCCTGTCTCGCTGCGCGCCATAGAGGTGCGCTTAGAGGATTGTCTTGCAGTGAAGGGAGCGGCCCCTTCTTCATTGTAGGCCTGTTGCCAGTTTATCACCCAATCAAGAGCGGTAAAGGGGGTGATGTTTCCCCATCTATTTTCTTCTACATCATAGCCAACTTCTAGATGAGGAGTAAACTGCCACGAGTTAATGCTCGCTTTGGCTTTTTCTGAAAAGCCGGGAAAGGAGATATTTCGGGTGTTATGAACCTGGTTATATACTCCCAAAAGGGCTGGAGAGAGATAAAACTGATCGATATACGCATTGGCATATACTGTACTGAAA
>JAPLSW010000054.1 GCA_026398435.1 Chlamydiota bacterium
GTAAAAAGCGATCCTGGATTGAAAAAGTTAGGGTTTGCCAAAGCTAGACGTCGGGCGATGTGGGGAATGGATGATGTACTTATAAAGAAGGTGATCGATAGCTTATTCGGTGTCAAATCTTTTTAATGAAAAGGCCGTGGGATCCTCTTGCGCCTTGTCATTAAAAAGAAAAAATTTTAATATTGCTCCAAATACTATGATCTCTGTTTTTTTAATACCATTGCTTTTTTAGTCCTTCCAAGTTTTTTCTGAAAAAAGCCTAAATTGACTATCCTTTTTGAAAAAAAGGAAGGTCAGAACGAAAGAGCTTTACTACTATCTAATTGGATTAATCGAGCCATGGACTGTCGATGAGTTCCAATTTAAACTTAAAATCAGTATTTGCAAAACATCCAAAAATATTTCATTATTTTTACTCTATGTGGATTTTATGACTTATTTTGAAGAAAGATATGACAAAAAAAAACGAAAAAGCCTTATCGAAAATATAGCTTTTGATAAACTTGACATCACACAATACATCAATTGCCTCCATCCTAGGCCTTATTCAAACCGTAAAGAATTCATGGATCGTTTTATTGAGGCTATTTTAGAATAATGATAAGGCCCTGGTATATTTCCTTTTTTCTATTATTCATCCATTGCCTAGAGGCAAAACCTTTTATTGAGGCTTCATCAAGAGGACAGCTAGGCAATCAGATGTTCATTGTTGCTTCCATCTATGCCTTTGCTTGGGATAACAATGTCGATGTTTATGTGCCAGAACTAACATATAAATATGACAGCACAGACCCGAGCATGATACAGAAAAATCTTGAGCATATCTTTTCTAGATGCAATATTTCCAAGCCACCAAGCTCTGCTAAGTTTGTATGGAATCAACCGAATTTTGCATATCATAAAATTCCATTTCATCCAGATATGAGGATCGAAGGGTATTTTCAGTCGGAAACTTATTTTGCCCATCAGCGAAATCGGGTCCTAGAACTCTTCGCTCCTCTTGATGAAGATTGGAATTATATAAAGACAAAATACAAGTGGCTCTTAGACCACCCTTCAACAGTCTCTGTGCACCTTCGTAAATATTGGGATGAACCCAATGGCAATATCCACATTCAGTACGGCAAAGACTACCTACGAAAAGCGATGCAAAAATTTCCTAAGAATGCACGTTTTATTATTTTTTCTAACGATCACGTTTTTGCTAAAGAAAATATCCCGGAAGAAGTGTTAGATCGAGTGGTACACATTGAAAATGAACACCATTATATAGAGCTTTTTCTGCAGAGCGCATGCAAGGACAATATTATTACAAACTCTTCCTTTGGGTGGTGGGGAGCTTGGCTTAATCGTAATCCCAAAAAAATTGTTGTAGCTCCGTCTCAATGGACTAATTCAAAGGCAGGCATAGATACCTCCGATCTTATCCCAAAAGACTGGATACAGATTGAGGCAAAGTGGGGACCATTAAAAGTCCCTTCGAGTTATCAGTAAGGTTTTAATAAAGCTTACGGCAAAGACCTGAATTGAATTGCCCAATAAATCAAGCCAAGCTAAGTTCTAGTCTGTAAAAAAACTTTTTTTGGAGATGTATATGAAAACCTTATTTATTTTAGCCACGCTATCATCTTTGCTTGGTTTTGCAGAACCACCACGCGAGATTCCCCGGGATCTTTATAATGATTATACCCTCAATGGAAAAATCACTGTTTCTTCTATGTACTTCAATAATTCTTATCCGCCCACAGAAGCAATAATCTATACAAAAAAAGAAATCGATCTCAATATTTCACAAATATTACAGAAAAAAACTTTCTATTATGGCTCTACAGATAGATACCTCTATGAAGCTTTAGATAAATATTCTAATTTTATAAAAGGAAAGGTCGTAGGAATTATAGGATCTGCCACTCCATTGTATGAGTCTATAATTCTCTGCTGGGGAGGTAAACCTGTATCTGTTGATTATAATAAGATCGTCTCTGAGCATCCTAATATTACTACGATGACGGTAGAAGAATATGAAAAAAATCCCATTGTATTTGATACATTGCTATCGATTTCAAGTTTAGAACATGACGGACTTGGACGTTATGGGGATCCTTTGAATCCTACTGCGGATATTCAAACTATGAAAAAATTAAAAAGCATGGTTAAGAAAGAGGGGATTTTGATTTTTGCAGTACCTATAGGAGTAGATCATATCTTTTGGAATGCTCACAGAGTATATGGAAAATTAAGATTGCCCCTTCTTTTAGAGGAATGGAATACCATCGACACGTTTGGATATTCGAATAATGACCTAAATAATGCATCTTCTGGTGGATGGCATCAACCGATTTTTATTTTAACTCCAAAGCAGAAGATATAGCTGCAAATTTAGAAATACGGGCCATAAATTTTTCCTAAAGATTTGCAGTACCTGTCATGTCTTAACAGATCTATATTATCAGTCGATTCTTTAAAAAGCAGCTCTCTAGCTGCTTTTTTCATTAGCAGTAGCAGTTAGTTAATATTATTTTTACTTGACATTAGTAGGGGATGCCGGGTTATACCTATCCAAAAAAATTAACCTCTTTTAGGATGTCTATGAAGCTCATTTATTCCTGTTTACTATTATTCGCATCTTGTTTTTGTCATGCTGAATTTACAAATTTTTTGAAGAAAGATACTGCAAATAAAATCGAAAAGAGCTCAATCGAAAATATCGATTTTATCTATTTAATTAACCTCGACCAAAGACCCGAGAAGCTAACAAAAGTCTTAGAACGGCTAATGCCCTATAAAATTCAGCCTCATCGATTTTCAGCTGTTTTTGGGGCCGGACTATCAGTAGAAACGATCAATAACATTGGGCTGAATTTTACACATGGAATGTCTGAGGGGGAACTGGCGGTCAGTTTCTCTTCCGACGGCCCAGAGGGCAGTCGAGCTCCTAGCTTTAACCTTTTAAATAAGGATAGCTATGGAAAGACAGTTTTTTTCCGAACGATGACAGCTGGTGCCATCGGCTGCGCTATGAGCCATCTTTCTGTTCTACAAGATGCCTATGATGCAGGATATCAAACGGTCTGGGTCCTCGAAGATGATATTGTGGTTAAGCAAGATCCTCATACACTTTCTCGATTGATAAAAAAATTAGATGATCTTGTTGGCAAGGAGGGATGGGATGTTCTCTATACAGATACAGATGCTTCTGATGCTTTCACTACTTCCGTGTACAATAAAGAACAAGACTTTGAAAAGGATTTAGTATTTAAACATTGGTTCTTTAATCGCCCAGATATGACTCCCGCTGATCACTCATCTTTGGCTAAAAGAACTGTGATCAGCGAGGATTTTGTAAAGATTGGCAGCAGGATGCGTACCCATTCTATGATCATTCGTAGATCGGGTATGAAAAAAATATTGGATTTTGAAAAAGAGCGTCATATCTTTATTCCGTATGATCATGAAATTGCGCTCGTTCCAGATATTCGGATGTATAACTTACGATACGACGTGGTAACCAATGACACACTGTCTGAATCAGATACGCATATAGGTGGTAATTCTCTATCTGGGCCTACTGCAACAGATCTCTTCCCTGTGCTGTATCAATTAGGCCTTACTCACATGAAGGAAAACTATTCTGACTCTGCGTTAGATGCATTTTTCAAGTCATATTCTCTTCGCCCAACACGTGCTGAGCCACTTTTTCAGTGTGCAAAAATTTATCGAGAAAAAGGGAATGTCTTACTTGGATACCTTCTTACCAAACATGCCTTATCTCTTAGCCGTCCAACAAATGAACTCTTCATTGACAGTGCTGTATATGACTACGCTCTGCTCGTTGAATATGCCAATTGTTCTCTTGGTTTGGGTAAATTTGCCGAAGGGTTTGATGCCTGTGCTAAATTGCTTTCCAACCCAGCTCTACCATCAGAATATAGACCTAAGGTTCAGGCAAACTATGAAGTCGCACGTAATCGCCTTGGAAATAGCGGACCTAATCTCACCTCGAAGGATATGAGTCCTGATTCCCAAATCCATGAGCATGGGTATTGGATCGGTGCAAATATTATGCATGAACATAAATTCGATCCATTACTCGCTAAAGCTCTTGTAAATTTCTTTAACAAGGAAAATGTAAAAACCGTTGCGGATTTTGGATGTGGAGTCGGCGATTATGTTAAAACGCTACGTCAACAAGAAATTCAATGTGATGGATATGACGGAAATCCTGAGAGCCCGAAAATTTCAGGGGGAATTGTTAAAGTGTTAGATCTAAGTCAATCGTTTAGTTTAGAGAAACGCTTTGATTGGGTTTTATGTTTAGAAGTTGGAGAACATTTACCTAAAAAATATGAGACAACATTAATTGAGAATTTGCATAAACACAATGCAAAAGGGATCATTTTGAGCTGGGCTGTTAAAGGCCAGGGTGGATATGGTCATTTTAATGAGCAGAGCAATGACTATGTTAAGGATATGATGTCTCGGTACGGCTATGAGAATGATATAGAAGCGGAAACGATCCTACGTCATAGCTCATCGCTACCTTGGTTCAAAAATACTATCATGGTTTTTCGAAAAAAATAAGGGATCTCTAAAAAGCCTTTTACATGACCTGGATCTCTCCCTATGGTAGGGAGAGTATCTAGCTTTACAGGATGATGATTTTAGCTGATGTTTGGTATTTTAGTATGGCAACATAAGTAAACCAGCAGGTTGTCTTACTCAGAAGCAAATGGTCCTTAAACAGCAGTAAATACTGAACTGAAATAGCCTATACTGCTTTAATTTCCCCAGCAGAGAGAGAGATCATTTCACCTGAAGGAATGATAAGATTGAGCTTGCCATCTTCGGATATCGAGTGGCAAATCCCTTTGATGTGTCTTACTCCATCACTCCAGGACATAAGTTGGCCTTTATAGGCTAGAAGCTCTTCGTATTCTTTTTGGAATTTAGCAAATCCTAGTTTTTCTAGAGTGTCTAAATCTTGAATGAAGCGATTGACAATAGCTTCTAAGACTTTTTCAATTTCCCAAGAGTGGCCACTTTGCTCAGCAAGGGATGTTGCTGGCTGATCGATCATGTCTAAAAGCTCTTTGGACATGTTAACATTCACACCAAATCCGAGAACAACGCCAAAGCAGTCATCGAGAGATACGATCTCACAAAGTATGCCTGCAATCTTTTTTCCACCAATAAGAAGGTCATTGGGCCATTTGATTTGCGCAGAAAAGCCCATTTCCCGTAAAACAGAGGAGCAGGAAAGGCTCATTATTTGGGCAAGATTTCCGAGGTAGGAAGCATTTTTTCCTGCTTGGAAATACAGCGTGGCATAGATGTTTTGTCCCTTAGGGGAGAGCCACTTCCGAAAAAAACGGCCTCTACCAGCCGTCTGCTCTTGTGCTGTAATACAGGTGATGTATTGAGGATCCAGTATCCGTGCATTACTTTTAGCCCAAGTATTGGTAGAATCTAGAGATGCAAAGTTAATGTAGTTGACCTGTTTGCTTTTAAGCATGGATAACTCTGTTAAAATTGAGATGCATTTCTTAGGAACTGCTTACACTATAAAGTACAAATATTAATAATCAAATTTTTTTTAAAATATGTGGAGCCATCAATATTTAAAGCGGATCGATTTTAGAACGATTCCTATCCTACTTGGGCTCATTTGTATGAGCCTGCTTGTGATTTCTTCAACAACTGTTGAAGGATGGGAAATCGCTCTGGACGAGCCATTTTTTACTCCCTTTGTAAAAGGCCAACTAAAATGGTTCGCCATCGGATCCTTATTTTATCTTTTTTTTGCAGGGTTTGACTACCGGCAATTAAAAAAATGGTCGTGGGTTCTTTACGTTGGTATGATTATTATGCTTTTTGGCCTATTTTTTACAGCTCCTATTCAGAATGTGCAAAGGTGGTACAGGATACCTGGGGTGGGGATGATGTTTCAGCCCTCGGAATATGCCAAACTCATTGTTGTTATTACCCTTAGCCTTTTTTTGGAAAGCAAGGCTTTTGAAATCCGTCGGAATAGTGTCACCTGGCAAGCTATACTTATTGTAGTCATTCCTTTTCTTCTTATCCTAAAACAGCCGGACCTGGGAACGGCCCTTGTGCTATATCCGATAGCCCTTGTGATGTTTTATTTTGGAGGAATAAAAAAAAGAGTGATTACTATTATGTCCATCCTTGCCATGGGAGGACTTTTCTTTGTAAGTCTTATGTTTTTAGGTGTAGTATCTCATGAAGAAATGCGCCCCTATGTAACGAAGGTCATCAAAGACTACCAATTTGAAAGGCTCAATCCCAACACCTATCACCAGCAAGCTTCGCAGACAGCAATTGCCCTTGGTGGTATGACAGGGAGTGGGTGGCGTAAAAGTGAATTTACCGGACACCAGTGGCTACCGGCCGCTCATACAGATTCTGTATTTGCCGCCTATAGCGAAGATTTTGGACTAGTAGGAGTTTTTTTGATGCTCCTTCTTTTTTTCGGTTTAATTTATTTTAGTTTTCAGGTAACAGCGGTAGCTAAGGACCCATTTGGTAGGCTCCTCTCGGCGGGGATAACTGTATACCTTGCGATGCACATGATTGTGAATATGGGGATGATGTGCGGGTTTTTACCCATCACCGGAGTGCCGCTAGTTTTAATTACGTATGGGGGATCGTCCGTGCTTTCCACGATGACGGCTCTTGGAATTTTACAAAGCATCTATAGCAGAAGGTTTATGTTCTGATGAGTACACATTCTTTTATTTTATCCCCCAGCCAATGGCTTGGAGAGGGGAAAATTGTTTTGAATATGGTCGAAGAAGAGCTTTCCTTCTTTACAAGATGGAATGTATCTAATAAGGACACGGAAGGTCTCATAGAGTGCGTACAAGAGATTCAAGTAAAGGGGCTCTCAGATGTCATGATGAACCAGTTTGTCTTTACCAATATTACCCCTAATTCCTTTACAATCGAGCTCGAGAACCAGGCCCTTGGTAAAATTATCGGAACCGGCGTTATCGATGATAAGGTGATCGGTTGGGAATTCCGCATGCCGGAGCTAGGCTTCGAAGGCTTTGAATTTTATGAAAAACAACCAGATAATAGCTATTTAATGCATGCTGAATATTCTACAAGCGATCAGTTTAGAACGCTTATTAAAGGAAAAGTATGGCAGCCTTCTCAATCACAAAAGTCATCCCAGGAGCTAAATGAATAAGTGGACATGCATTCTTCTTGCCACCTTGTTAAGCGGGTGTTTTACAAGATCTTCTTATATTACTCAGGATATGTATAACGGCACGCAAATTGGTCAGCCGATATCTACAGTTACGAGTCGTGCAGGGGAGCCTTACTCCATCCATAAGAATTCTGCCGGTGAGCAGGAGTACGAATACGTAGAGTCAATAAGCAATGGTACAGACCTTGTTTATGAAAACCATTATATTTTCATTGTCAAGGATGGAAAAATTGTGGGTAAAAGAGAATCCCAAGAACAAACCCCTCCTTACGAAATGATTTATCAGGATGATCCTAATCATAACTACTATCCTAAAAAGTAGTGATAAGTCGCATATTGCTGTGAGTTAAGTTCTTAGAAAAAAGTATCGAAAATCTATAAAGCAAAAAGAGTACAAAACCCTTGAAAAAGGGCCTTGTACTCTTTAGAAATTTACTAAAACGGCCTTTAAGCTGCTTTAATTTTGATATCAACGCCTGCAGCTACCGGTAGAACCTTAAGCTTGTCGATAGTGTCCGGAGTAGGGTTCAAGATGTCAAGAACACGGATATGTGTTCTTATCTCGAACTGCTCGCGTGACTTTCTATCAACGTGAGGTGAACGCAGAACTGTATAGATCTCGCGCTTTGTAGGAAGTGGTATTGGCCCTACTATGCGAGCGCCTGTACGCTTTGCTGTTTCAACAATATCAGCCGTGGAACGATCGAGAACTCTTTGATCGTATCCTTTAAGGCGGATTCTGATTCTTTGGCGGGTTTGTTTTCCCATAAATTACATTCCTTACAGTCCGTTACTTTTTCAAAATTTCTTCTTGTATTTTCTGAGGTACCTTTTCGAAATGGCTTGGTTCCATTGTATAGCTTGCACGTCCTGAACTTAAGGAACGGAGCTGTGTAGAATATCCAAACATTTCACTTAAAGGTACTTCTGCCTCTACAGTCACAA
Source organism: Chlamydiota bacterium (assembly GCA_026398435.1). GTDB lineage: Bacteria > Chlamydiota > Chlamydiia > Chlamydiales > Rhabdochlamydiaceae > VGMB01. The sequence goes on from JAPLSW010000054.1 coordinate 8,177, forward strand.
GAGCTTTCTCTGTGGTCTGGTTAAGGATTTTACCTCTACGACGGTTAATATCCCCGATAACATCACCCATGAACGTGTCAGGAGTTGTTACGGTGACCTTCATAATAGGTTCGAGAAGTACTGGCTTAGATTTCCTTGCCGCATCCTTCATAGCCATAGATCCGCAGATCTTAAACGCCATCTCACTAGAGTCAACCTCATGGTAAGAACCAAAAGTGATTGTCACTTTAACGTCAACAATCGGATAACCTGCGAGAACACCTGAAGTAAGAGCTTCCTCAATACCTTTAATTGTAGGAGAAATAAATTCCTTAGGAATGGATCCACCAACAACTTTACTTATAACTTCATTGCCTTTACCCACTTCATTCGGAGTAATCTCTAAACAAACGTGAGCATATTGACCACGACCACCTGACTGCTTAACATACTTAGTTTCTGCAGCGCCTGGTGTTGTGATAGTTTCTTTGTAAGCAACTTCTGGTTTACCAACGTTTGCTTCTACAGCAAATTCGCGGAACATTCTATCGCGAAGGATTTCAAGGTGAAGTTCACCCATACCTGAAATAATTGTTTGACCTGTTTCTTCGTTCGTTTGAACTCGGAAAGTAGGATCTTCTTCAGATAATGATCCAAGCGCCACGGAGAGTTTTTCTCTGTCAGCTTTGGATTTAGGTTCGATCGCCATAGAAATAACAGGTTCTGGGAAATCCATCTTTTCAAGAAGAATAGGATTATCTTCTGTGCAAAGGGTGTCTCCAGTACTTGTATATTTAAGACCGATACAAGCTGCGATATCACCAGTATAGAATTCGTCCCTATCTTTTCTCTGATTAGCGTGCATCTCAAGAAGACGAGAGACTCTCTCTTTCTTATCTTTTGATGTGTTAATAAGAGTTGAACCTTTAGTCAGAGTACCTGCATAAACGCGCACGAAAGTGAGCCTTCCTACATAGGGGTCAGACATGATTTTAAAGGCGAGAGCTGCAAGTGGTCCATCATCCTTTGGCACGATTTCCATTGGAGCATCTGTATTCATATTGATCCCTTTAATCACTCCACGATCTAGAGGAGATGGCATCCATCTTACAACAGCATCAAGTAGTGGCTGAACGCCTTTGTTTTTAAAGGCTGTTCCGCAGAGAACAGGATTGAACTTTAGCGTTACCACCCCTTTACGGATAGCTGCATGGATTTCATCTTCTGTGAGAGACTCTGGATTTTCTAGAACCTTCACCATGAATGCTTCGTTGCTATCATCCACTGTTGCAAGCTCTTCAAGAAGAGCGGATCTCATTTCTTTACATTTTGAAAGAAGATCTTCTGGAATTTCAGCAACATCGTATTTAGCGCCGAGTGTTTCATCGAGGAACAGGTAAGCTTTCATGGAAACTAAGTCAACCATCCCTTTGAAATCACCTTCAGCACCAATTGGACACTGAACTGCAATGGCATTAGCGCCAAGTTTTTCTCGCATTGTGTCAATGGCATTGAAGAAGTCAGCTCCAACTCTGTCCATTTTATTTACGAAGGCAATTCTTGGAACGCCATAGCGGTCAGCTTGACGCCATACAGTTTCTGATTGAGGTTGAACCCCTGCAACAGCATCAAATACAGCAACAGCACCATCAAGAACACGGAGGGATCTTTCAACTTCAATTGTGAAGTCAACGTGGCCCGGGGTGTCAATGATGTTGATTTTACTGTTATTCCAATACACTGTTGTGGAAGCGGAGGTAATAGTAATACCACGCTCTTTTTCCTGCTCCATAAAGTCCATGGTAGCAGCTCCTTCATGCACCTCGCCGAGGCGGTGAAGTTTGCCTGAGTAGAAAAGAATACGCTCTGTACACGTCGTTTTACCGGCGTCAATGTGCGCCATGATACCGATATTACGCACGTTGGCTAGAGTGTCAGTCTCTGGTCTTTTGCTCATCGTTTAATTCCTAGTCTTAAAGGTTACCACTTATAATGAGCAAACGCTCTGTTAGCTTCTGCCATGCGGTGTGTGTCATCTTTTTTCTTGATTGCTGATCCTTGGTTTAGGAAACAATCTGAGAGTTCGCCGGCAAGAGCATCTTCCATGGGTCTGCCTGCTTTTTCTCTAGAATAGTTGATGATCCACTGCATCGCTAGCGAAGTTCTGCGCTCAGGCGCAATTTCGATAGGCACTTGGTAGGTAGCTCCACCGATACGGCGGGATTTTACTTCCAAGGATGGCTTAGCGTTTTCAAGAGCTTGCTCGAAAGCTGCTAGTGGGTCTTCGGACTTAACGCGTTTTGCAAATTTCTCAAGCGCGTTATATACGATTTTACGAGCAGTTGCTTTTCTGCCTTGTATCATGATCTTATTCACGAACTTAGCTAGAACGTAACTGTTATATATAGGATCTGGATCGATCTCTCTTTTTGTTGCACGTCTTCTTCTAGACATGAGTACTTTCCTTAAATTTTAACGTTAAACTTTAAAAAAAATCCTTATTGTTCACTTGCCTTTCTTTGTACTTTAAGAAAGACGATCCGAGATTTTTACTGCACTTTGTGCAGGAAAAATCGCGAGTCAGGATATCTATGCGTAAGATATCCTAAGATTACTTAGGACGTTTTGCCCCGTATTTGGATCTGGATTTTTTACGGTCTTTTACTGCTGCGCAGTCAAGGGCTCCGCGTACTATATGGTAGCGAACACCAGGTAGATCTTTTACACGACCGCCGCGAACGAGCACAATACTGTGTTCTTGGAGGTTATGACCTTCACCGCCGATGTAAGCGATAACTTCTTGTCCATTAGAAAGACGAACCCAGGCTACTTTTCTAAGCGCAGAGTTAGGTTTCTTAGGTGTTTTTGTCTTTACTTGCAGACATACGCCTCTTTTTTGAGGACATTGCTGTAGTGCAGGGGATTTTTTTCTTCGTACTTTATCGGTACGACCCTTTTTAACTAGCTGATTTATAGTTGGCATATTGCCATTCTCCTTTGCAAAATCTTTTTACAAAATGACATAGGGAAGAATATAGCTTTTCCCTGGGATTATTTGCAAAAGTTATCCTTGATGTCCTGTTTTTCTGACGAAATACAGTTTAAAATATCTTTATCTATCAATCGGTTATTGGCAAATAAATTATATAAACGCAGTCATTTTCTCTATTCCTCGCTAAAATAACAAACCTTTTTTCTCAAAATACGTAAATTCCTCTGGAAATTAATTCAAATTGATACAATATGAAAATTAATTGAATGAGGTTTCGAATGATGACAAATTTTCTAAAGCACTATTGTGCTGCGACTCTTTTATTGAGCTCTGGGCTCTTTGCTACTCCTACTCAACTTAAGGTGGCAGATGTTCGCCCGATGTTTGAGGAAATGTTAAACCTTCATGTTGAGTACAAGGACTTTTCCCCAGTTTTGGCTAAAAGATCTGTAAAGCTTTTTATTGACCAGTTTGATCCCTATAAGATTTATTTGCTCTCTTCCGAAGTTCAGCCCTATATAGAAATGAATGACGATCAGCTGAGTAAGGTTGTCGATAAGTTCAATGCCGGAGATCTTTCTATCTATGCCAATATGAATAAGCTTTTTGAAAAAGGGATCCAAAGGGCAAGGGCTCTCAGAGCGCAGGTAGCTCAAGAGATTGTAGCCTCTCAAGAAGAGGTCGCGGGTGTCCAGCCCGAGCTTTATAATAGCTTTGCCAAAAGTCCTGCTGAATTAAGGGTGAGATTTAAAAAGCAGATGGCAAATATTTTAGCATCTGAAAAAAAGGCAAGCTCTCTAAGCACCTTGTCTGCTGATAAGAAGCAAAAATTATTTGCTCTTTGGGAAAAAAGATTTGTTAGGTCTGAAAATTCCTATATGGGAGGATCAAAGACTCTTAGTGCGGATCATTATTTAGCTATGCATGTGCTTAAAGCTCAGTCAAAGAGCTTGGACGCGCATACATCTTTTTTTAGCCCTGAAGAAGCATTTGAGATGAGAGCAAGTTTAGAGAAACAATTTGAAGGTGTTGGGATAGTTCTTCGTGAAGGGGTGGATGGGATCCAAATTTCAAGTCTAGTTAAGGGAGGTCCGGCTGATAAATCGGGCAAAATTTTATCCGGTGACGTCCTTGTAGAGATTAATGGCCGGCCGATAGATTCCGTTTTATATGAGGATGTTTTAGGTCTTTTAAAAGGGGATAGGGGCTCGAAAGTTGTTTTAGGGGTAAGGCATTCTGGAAATAATGCTAAGTCATCGGTTGATAGGGTGGAGCTTGTTCGAGAAAAGATTGTTATGCAGGATGAAAGAGTTCAGTATACTTCAGAGCCTTATGGTGAGGGGATTGTCGGCAAGATCGTCCTTACCTCTTTTTATGAAAGTGGTGGCAACTCCAGCTGTGAAAAGGATATGAGGGAAGCGATTAAGAATCTTAAAAAACAGGGTAATCTCGTAGGTCTTGTTATAGATATGAGAGATAATTCAGGAGGTTTTTTAAACCAGGCTGTAAAGCTCACGGGCCTTTTTATTTCTAGTGGGGTCGTAGTTATTTCTAAGTATGCCAAAGGGGAAATGCAGTATCTAAGAGATGTAGATGGACGTATTTACTATGACGGCCCACTTGTCCTTCTTACTTCCAAGGCTTCAGCGTCAGCGGCTGAAATCGTAACTCAGGCTCTTCAAGATTATGGTACAGCGGTTATAGTCGGAGATGAAAGAACTTATGGCAAGGGGACTATCCAGTACCAAACGGTAACGGACAACCAAGCGGAAAATTTCTTTAAGGTAACGGTCGGTAGATACTACACTGTTTCAGGTCGCTCTACCCAGATTGAGGGGGTAAAAGCCGATATTGTAGTTCCTACGGAGTATTCTCCCTACAATATTGGAGAGAGGTACCTAGCTTATCCCTTAAAAAATGATCAGGTTCCGGCGGCTTATGCTGATCCTCTTTTAGATGTAGATCCGAAAAATAAAGTATGGTTTCAAAAAAACTATATTCCGAATCTACAGAAGAAGCTTTCGATCTGGACAGAACTTATGCCTCAGCTTAAGGCCAATAGCAGCTATAGACTAAGTCATAATAAAAACTTTGCCTATTTTATCCGTAAGATCAAAGGGGAGTCCTCAGAAGGATCGCCCGATCTGATGGCCTCAGGGATTCCTGATAACTTTGGATCGGCAGATTTGCAGATGGAAGAAGCTGTTCATATCGTCAAGGATATGATCCTTCTAAAAGAAAAAATCTCTGTAACCGAATAAAAGATTGCTAAAAATACCTAGCCTTTCATATCTTGTTACTTTTTCAACAAGTACATGTATGGCTAGATAGCTCAGTCGGTAGAGCAGAGGACTGAAAATCCTTGTGTCGCTGGTTCGATTCCAGTTCTGGCCATCCTTTCTCTTGACGGAGACAGGAGAAATCCCAAAATTCCCCTAATTACAATTCTTAGAATATTCTCACTGTAAAAACAGTTCGCCAATAAAATGCTCTTATCTTGTCTGTTTTTTTCCTCTAAAACTTGCCATATTTGGCTTAAATGGATGGGAATTTGATGGAGTAGCCGATTTCATAAAACAAAATTGATCCACAGTTCAATCGCTAAATATTGAGGGAGCTATGTATTTCGGAAGAGTTACAAGATAGATGCTTTTGCCTGCCAGAAATGACCTCTGCAGAGGGGAAAGGCAGATTGTGCCATTATCACACAAATATCATATCCTGTGCCTAAAGCATCTACACAATCATTTTGGGAGTATGATCTTGAAGTACACAAGGATCCTCCTCCAGTCTCTCACACAATTAGAAGGTACTTCTCCTGTGGTTCACTCAGCCCAGAAGGATTCGCTCATCTTTTAGGATAGAATTCCGGCCGGCGAGTTTTAAAGGTGGAGCTCCTTTACCTAAAGAGAAAAAGGGGAAATAAAGGATTCGTGTTTATACCCATTTATTCCTGAAACCAGGAATAAATGGGTATAAATGGAATTTGGTGAAAAATGCAGTAGATTTCGAGCTTTTTCTTATGTAGTTGCTGTAGGCTAAATTGATCTTGTTGCATTGTTCGATCTTAAGGTTTTTACGACTTCCGAGAAGGTCTTAATTCTTTAGCATAGCCCGATTTTAATTCTCTTGCCGGCAGTAACTCGGGGCAGATCTTGGCCCCGACTATTTGTATTCAATCATTTCTAGTAAAAACTCTTAAGTTTTTTTCCGCCAAAATTATCACAAAGTCATCATGGTTTTTGGAATTCTCAAAAGAGTGCTTAAATTCAATGCCTAGTAGAAGACTATATTTTCTTAAAGCTTGTCTCTTACTAAATCAGTTTGTAGAACCAAGGCGTAAGATAATTACCCGTTTGGCTGTCAAGATCTTATATCTTTTTTTTGTAGGATGAAAAGCCTTTAGTGAAATACAGCTTTTTTGTAGACGTATATCCTCTGTTTTTGAAAACTATCGCTTTTTCTAAAAAGCATCACGGGGGAGCTATGGCATCGATATTTTGGTTAATAGGATCTATTTTATTTTTTCAGTTTTCTGTCGATGCTCAAAACATCCACCCCTATTCTCTTTTTTCTTTTTACAAGAGTGGACGGGATTACAATTCAGCCGATTTTATTGAGCAAAGTGGTGATTATGAAATTATCCGGGATAAGGCGGATCTTTTATATCCGGAAAATACCGCACGAAAAACTTTAAAAATACGTCTGAAAAATGGGCTTGAAGTGTATCTCATATCAGATCCTCAGGTGGAGCAATCAGCGGCCTCCTTAGCCGTAGAAGTAGGTTCTTGGAGTGATCCGGCAAACGTGCCGGGTATGGCCCACTTTGTTGAACATCTGCTTTTTATGGGAACGAGAAAGTACCCGGTAGAATCTGATTTTTGTAAATATATTGGGGAAAGGGGTGGTGAATACAATGCTTTTACCTCTCATGATAGAACGGTATATGGATTTTGTTTGAATCATGAGGGGCTAGCCGGAGGCCTTGATAGACTTAGCCATTTTTTTATAGATCCTCTTTTTTCTTCATCGACAATTGAAAGAGAAAAAAATGCTATACATCATGAATTTGAAGATCATATTGAAAATGATTCGATAAGGATATGGAGAGTTCTTAAAGAAACCGGAAATCCTATGCATCCGAATGCCGTCTTTTCCTGTGGCAATCTAAAGTCCTTGGAGGATGTTTCTTCTAAAGAAATTGAGGAGTGGTACTGCAGGCACTATACAGCGCCAAATATGAATCTAGTGATACTTTCCTCTATGCCTTTATCAGAACTTACTAAAATGGCAGTGAAATTCTTTTCTCCGATTTCCTCAGAGCACGGAAAAAAATATCTTTATAAAGAGCCTTTTACCTCCGAAAAGCAAAAAGGGCACTTTATCTACGTTAATCCTTCATATAAGAGCCGCTCTCTTCAGCTTATTTGGGAAGTTCCTAAAGAATTCGCTGAAGGATTCTCTATGCGGCCCATGCAATTGGTTCAGCTAGCATTGGATCATCAAGGGGAAAATAGCCTAGGAAGTCATTTAGAGGAGGAGGATTTAGCAAAAGAGCTTGTGGTAGACTATTGGCGTATAGAAAAAGATCATGTTCTTTTTATGATAGAGGTCGCTCTTACCAAAAATGGAGTGGAGCATGTCGATGACGTGATCTACAAGTGTTTTCAGGCCATAAATCAACTAAAAGAAAAGGGAATCCCTTATTACTTATATGAGCAATTATACGATGCTGAAAAACAGCTTCTTAATGGCAGCTCTCTTTCGAACTCGTTTGACTTTGTGCTAGAGGCCGCCGCCTCCTTAATAGATGAGGAGCTGGAAACATTTCCTCAAAAGATGTCTATACCTTCAAACTATGATAAAACATTTCTCAATCGATTTGTTCATTCTTTAGTGCCTGAAAGCTGTATTTTCCTATTAATGGCGCCTGAACGTGAAACGCAAATTAAATTAAATGCTATAGAAAAATGGATGGGGACGTCATACACTGTAAGGACCATTGCAGAGGAGCGTTTAAGTAATTGGAAACATGCGTCTTCCCATCCAGAGATTGATGTGCGCCCCGCTGATTATGAAGGCAGAGATGAAATAGAGATTCCTGGACTGGAGGATGAGGAGGGGGAAGAAGCTGTATCCGTAATCGATAGCTGCTCTGCAAATATTTGTCTTTCCTACGTAGATGATGAAACAAGTGATTCGGTATCTGCTTTCTTTTGTATCGATAATTTGGGTGGTAAAAATTCGGTAAAAGAGGCTGCCATGACCTCGCTTTTTGTCATGGAGCTTCGGGATCGGCTTAGCGAGGTTTTCACGCAAGAGGAAGAAAATTCTCTTTTTTGGAATATCATTTCAGGCGATTTGGAATTTTACCTCTTTCTTAAAGCATCGGGGGATCGTAAAGCGGAAGATTTTCAGACTTTCTTTGAGAAGCTTTCCAAAATCATTGTCGATATTGAGGGGTTTGAACAGGTTAAGGCCTATTATATAGATAATTACAGTGGAGACCCCGATCCTCTAGAATATGCACAAGCTATAGCTCAGTCCCTGCTTGTTCCTAATTCCTATACTGCGGCTGAAATTTATAAAACGATTCAGACAATTTCTTTTGATGACTATAAAGTTTTTAGCAGTCAATTTTTCAAAAAAATCTTTGTGGAAGGAGTTTTCTATGGATACCTATCCGAAGGGGATGTTGCGACCTATTGGCAGCTTATAGAATCATGCCTTAAACAAGACGATTGCAAAGAAGGGGAGGAGCTTCCCGCTCGAACTGAAGAAATAAATTGGAGCCATCCAGTAGCTATCGAGAAAGAGACTCATAGAAAAGGTAATGCTCTTTTAGTTGTGCTAAACATAGGTTCGGTAACAAGAGAGAATTGGGCTATCCAGAAAATCCTTTCTCAACTGTTACAGGATGAGTTTTTTGAGGAACTGCGCACACGGCAACAGACGGCATATAGGCTATATTCCTGGGGGGAAACATTTCAAGATAGGCTACTACAATATGTGGCCATTCAATCGAGCACCCACGATCCTCAGGATCTTAAAGTTCGGGTAGAGGTTTTTTTACATGATTTTGCCTTGAACTTCCAAAGAAACATAAGCAAGGAAAGGGTTAACTTGGTTCGGCATATGTTGATTACGGAATTTAAAAGGCAGAAGCTATCTCTTCCCGGTGAGGAAGCAAATCGATGGCTTACAGCTTCTATAGAAATTTTGAAGATCATTACTTATGAAAAAATATGCGATATGGTAGCGCAAGTTTTCTCTTCTGAGAATCAGAAACGGATCACTGTAATGGTGCGCGGTGCTGACCAATCCTTTTCAGAAGCTAGCCAAAATTCTGATTTTTAGAGTTTTGCAAACCTGAAGTATTGAGGCGCAGATCATGCGCCTCTTTCATTTAAAAACTTCTATATGTATAAGGGATTTTTACAGTAGATCATTGGGCTGCGCTATGGTAGACTCGCCGCTTTAATTTTTAAAGAAGATTGATTACAACATGCATTTGCAAGAATTTTTTTCTCGACTTAATGAAAACTTCACCCTTTTTTGTGTTCTCCCGGGGATTTTGGTACTTGGACTATATCTCACTATTAAATTGAGATTTCTACAAATTTCCAAGCTTGGAATGAGCGCGCGTAGCCTTCTAAGCTCTGATAAGGGAGAAGAGGGTAATATTAGCCATTATCAAGCTCTCTCTGCAGTAATAGCCGGCAATCTAGGAACCGGTAATATCTCTGGAATGGCTATTGCTCTGGCAACAGGCGGTCCCGGGGCTTTGGTATGGATGTGGATAATGGCTTTTTTCGGCGCTACCATCCAATATGCAAGCTGCGTTCTTGGGGTAAAATATAGAGAACATGATGCAGATGGAGAATATGTAGGCGGTCCTATGTATTATTTAAAAAGAGGTCTTGGACTTAAGAAAATTGCTATTGTTTTTTCCTTTTTTACGATGATTGCAGCCCTAACTGTTGGGAATTTTGCCCAGATAAACTCTATAGTACTTCCTTTAAATTCCCTTGGAATCAACCCCCTTATTTGTGGTCTTGTAATGATGGTTATCGTTGCAGCTGTAACTTTTGGCGGTATACAAAGGCTTGCAAGAGTTGCCTCTTCGATTGTTCCTGTAATGGCTTTGGTGTATCTTCTTGCAGCACTAATTGTTTTAGCGATGAACTATCACGCTATCCTTCCTGCGTTTCAAAAAATGATTGCAGCAGCTTTTGATACTTCCTCTTTAGTGGGAGGTTTTTTGGGCTATGGGATGGTAAAAGCGATGTCTGTTGGTTTTGGAAGGGGTGTTTTTGCAACTGATGCCGGAACGGGGATAGTTCCTATCCTACAATCTTCTGCCCGCACGAAACACCCTGTAGTCGATGGGGTGGTAACTCTTGTGGCTCCCTTTATTGTGATGGTTATTTGTACGGCCACGGGGCTTATGTTAATTGTTACGGGAGCCTATGAGCAACCGGGCCTACAAAGTACCAACATGGTAACTTATGCCTTTTCTCAGGTTTTTGGAAATAAAATGGGGGGCTTTGTAGTAATTGCAGCTCTTTCTTTATTTGCTTACACTACGGTTATAGCTTGGGGATGCTGCGGAGAAAAGGCAGCTTCCTATTTATGGGGTAAAAAAAGTGCTAAGTGGTTTCAGTATATCTATCTTAGCCTTATCCCTATTGGTGCTATAGCCCATGTGGATCTTGTATGGATCCTTGCCGATATTTCCATATCGCTCATGCTAGTTACTAATTTAATAGGGGTAGCAGGACTCTCTAAAGAAGTTATTAAAGATAGTCGAGAGTATTTTGCTATGGATGCTCCAGAGGCTGTCTCTGAAACGCAGAGCTAATTTCCTTCTTTTAAAGAGCTCTTACCGCAGCTTCTGCTTTAGCAAGTTGTGTCAGAGCTCTTTCTGTAAATAATATTCGATTTTGTATTTCTTCGGTGCGGTAGTATATATCTCGCTGACATGTAGCTCTGAAATTATCAGGTACATTAGGTAAGTCTCTGCTAAGGCTTGCAATTTGCTCTCTGTCTTCTCTTATTCTTTCTTCTAAGTTGTGTTTTATAGCAGGGCCATTTGTAGTAATGAAATCTGCAAACTCGTTCTGAGCTAGCAGAAATTGCCCTGTTAGATCCTCTTTGCCAAATGTTTTTTCTTTTGCCCAATTTAAAAATGTAGCTATTACATTTCTAAGGTGTGAGCATGAACAGTCAGACGATAGTACAGATGCCCATATAGGGGTTAGTGCGAGTAATCCGAAAAAAAGCATCGCGGGGAATGGAACAGGTCCAAGCGCAATTGAAGAAGCGATTCCTAGTCCTATAAGAACCAAACAGGTGACGGTAAAAGCCGTAAGTAAAACTATAGATGAAATCTGTCCGAAACGACCCTGTTCTAGTCTTTGAATATCATTGTTTGTAAAGTTAGAAGTAGATGCAGGGGCTCTAAAACCAATCCTTTGGAATAGATCTAAAACCTGCCTGTCAGGGATATTATCCGCATTAAGCGTCAGTCTTTGATTTATGGTTGCTGCAGGAGTAGCAAGAATTTGATTCGGTGCACAAGCTGAAATGGCTGTCATAACATCCTTCCTATAATAAATTGCATTAATTTTGATATAATTATGCATTATTATTAATATAAGTAAATAATATTAATTTTTAATATATTTTAAATAATTAATTTTATTTTGAAAGTAAAGTTTGAGGTCGGGATTTCAATGTGTAATGTAAATATTGTTTTTTATTAATGAAAAAGGCAGCATTTTCTAAGTTTCATTTAGAAATGCTGCCTTTAATTGGAAACTTAGCTAAGTATTAGTTCTCTTTCGTCAAAATATGCTGCATCAATAAGGGGCTCAGGGGCCTTGGGTATCGGTGCTGCATCCTTTAAAGCGATAATAAGATCTTCTAGGCCTTGTCTTTCTCTAGCAGATATTTCGAAGATCTTGCAGAGGTCGACATCCATTTCATTTTTGAATCTTTCGATATGTTCCTGTGCTTCTTCCATATCGATTTTATTAAGAACGACAAAGAAGGGCTTTTCTAGCATTTCTGGTTTGTAGGCCTTTAGCTCGTTTCGCAAGATGCGGAAGTCCTCTAGTGGGTCTCTGCCTTCAAACCCTGAAATATCGATAACGTAAACGATCAGGGAGGTTCTTTCGATGTGCTTAAGGAAGGCCATGCCCAGGCCCTTGTTTTCATGGGCATTTTCGATGATGCCAGGGATGTCTGCCACGAGAACTTTTGTTCCATCCCGATACTGGATAAATCCTAAATTTGGATGGAGGGTGGTAAATGGGTAGGGAGCCACTTTTACTGCAACGTAGGTGATTTTGCTCATTAAAGTGGATTTGCCAGCATTAGGCATTCCAAGTAGTCCTACATGGGCAATGAGTTTAAGCTCGAGCTCGATTTCTTTGATTTCCCCATAAGTACCTTCCGTAAATACGTTAGGAGCTTGGTGAGTTGAGGATTTAAAATGGTGGTTACCTTTCCCCCCTTTTCCCCCAGCACAGACGATCCACTCTTGGCCATCGTCAACAAAATCAAATAAAACTTCGCCTGTCTTGCTGTCCTTTACTAAAGTACCGCAAGGAATAGAGATAATAAGGTTTTGCCCGGACTTGCCCTGGATCAGATTTGCTCCGCCAGGTGAGCCGTTTTGGGCTTTGATAATTCTTTTGTTTCTCATCCCTTCAAGAGAGGGGAGTTGAGTGCTTGCACGTAGTGTGATAGAGGCTCCTCTGCCACCGTTACCGCCTGTTGGTCCCCCTTTCGGGATGTATTTTTCACGTCGCCATGCGACAACGCCATTTCCGCCTTTACCAGCAGTGAGAGTAAGAGTAACTGAATCAATAAACATAAAAACACTAGGTGTTAAATAATGAAAGTAAAAACAAGCCCTTTTTCAGTTAAAAAAAAGGGCTACTATGCATGTGTGTTATGCGGCAGGTAGGACTGAAACGTAAGTGCGATTGCTTTTTCTATAAGTAACAATTCCGTCGATCAGAGCAAACAGTGTATCATCACGTCCTCTGGCAACGTTTTTAGCTGGAATCCATTTCGTTCCTCTTTGGCGAATGATAATGCTTCCTGTTGTAACAAATTCCCCACCGGAGGCTTTAACGCCGAGCCGTTGAGAATGCGAATCTCGACCGTTTCTTGTCGAACCTTGACCTTTCTTATGTGCCATGTCTAAATCTCCTTTAACCGACGATGTCCGTGATTTTAACTCTTAGGTAGCACTGGCGATGGCCTACTTTTCTTCTGTAGCCTTTTCTTTTCTTGTATTTGAAAGCGACCACTTTAGGGCCTTTCACTTCTTGTAGAAGCTCAGCTTTAACATGAGACTTAACCACGTAGGGGTTTCCTAGTTTAACACCGGAACCGTCATTGATAAAGAGTACATTGCTGAATTCGATACTGTTCTCTTGAGCTTCTAAAAGCTCTACATCGATAACATCACCTTTTTCAACTCGGTACTGCTTTCCACCCGTTTCTATTATTGCGTACATTTGGACCTCTTAAAATTTTCACAACGAAGTAAAGAGAAGTTCTTAAGGAACAACTCTGGAGAGTAAAAGGGAAATAATAGAAGAAGGTTTTTTTCAAAGTCAAGAGTAAACGTAGAAAGGCGAGAGAATTTGGGAAAGAAACTGACCTAATTTCAATGAAATAGGGGGAGGCTAGGGAGGCATTTTGTTAAAACAGGAATGTAATCAGTTAAAAATTAATCAGTTGAGATGAATTAATTACTTTAGTTAATGGTGTTTTTTGAATTGTTCATTTTGAGGCTGGGTTTTGTGAATTTATCCTCTATTTCTGATAATTCTGCATTTTACTTTTAGATGGTTGATATAATTAATTGATAAAATATAAACTTGGTTGTATTATAAAAATATAAGCAATAAATGTAAATAGAGCTTCAAGTACGCAATATGGGGTATGTGCATGCATAAGGGGACTAAAAAGTTTTCTAAGAAGAAAGAGTCTAAGTTGACTTTGAAGCATCACAGCAACAAGCACAACGAAGAAAATCAAAAACTTAGCGTAGCGGCAAGTAAGATTGAAGAAGGGTTCCGTCAAAAATAGGGGTATTATATGAAAAAAAGAAAAGCAAGACCAACTAAAAGAACTGCAAAAGCAACTCCAAAAAAGAAAAGCGCTTGGACCTGTTTCTGGAAGAAATATTTTTCTTTCTAAGAGCAACTAATCTAAGTACTTTAGCGGTAGGCACTACGTCTTTTAAGTAGTGCTGCTGTGTATGCTACTGTAGCTGTAAGTGCGATCGTAGCTCCAGGGGGCCAGTTAAGCTCATAGGATGTGTATATTCCTATGAGGGTGAACGCCATTGAGAAAACGATGGCAAGACCCATCATACGTGAAAGCTTATGGGTGTAATTGCTAGCTACAGCTGCGGGTATTGCAAGAATTGCGATAACAAGAATCGATCCTACTACTTGAATAAGTAGCACAATCGATAGAGCTATCATGCATAAAAGTAGGGAGTATATCCGGTTTACTGATATGCCCTGGAGCTCTGCTTGGTCTTCATCAAAACATACTGCTTGAAAGCGTTTGTAATACAGTAGGGTCACGCCTGTGACTATTACATCGAGTACGACTAGTGTGATAATGTCTCTGTAGCTTACCCATAAAATATTTCCAAATAGAAAATTCATGAGTTCTACGTTGTAGCCTGGAGTGAGTGCTACAAATATCACCCCTATTGCCATTCCTGTGGACCAAAGAACTGCAATGATCGTATCTTCCCTGTCTTTGTACTTGGCTCTCACCCAGCTCATCAAAAGGGCGGATAGGAGGGCGGCAACAATCGCCCCTTGAAGAGGGGTTAGGAAATCAATTGAAAAGGTCCTTCGTAGCCAAAGGAAAAAGCCCATCCCTCCAAGTACGGAGTGGGCTATACTTCCGCTTATAAAAACAATTCTTTTTACGACAATAAATGAGCCCGTGATTCCGCTTGCAACCGATGCGGCAAATCCTGCAATAATTGCAAGGACTAGGAAGGGATTTGAGCTCAATGCTCCAAAAAAACTTGTAGTAGCAAGAATGGTCATTACATGCCCCCCTTTTTTTTCCCAAGAGGAAGGATTGGGCTATGATAAAGTCCTAAACCAAAGTGTTCACAGACCTCATTGGGGAGTAGGGTATGCACATGGCGATGGACGCAGAGGAGCTTTTCTACTTTGCGGACGATCGTTTGGAGGTCGTGTGTTACCATAAGGATAGTAATACTACCTTTAAGCTGATGTAAAATGTCTAGAATAGCTTCTTCGGCGGCCGGATCAACGCTTGCTGTGGGTTCATCTAAAAAAAGGATTTGTGGTGTATCTACTATGGCTCTTGCGATAAGGGCTCTTTGGGCTTGCCCCCCTGACAGGGTCCCAAAAGGATGATTTTGTTTGTCTAAGAGGTTGACTTTTTCAAGAGCTAAGAGGGCTTTATCTTTGGATTTTGCGCTAAGACGGCCCAGTCTATCCGATGAGGCAAGGCATCCCATAAGAACAAGTTCGAGTACAGTAATGGGGAACTGTTTGTCCAGCCGATTGATTTGGGGTACATAGCCTAAATGGGGTCTTAGATCTTTGGGGTGCTTATTAAAAAGGTGAATTTCCCCCTTGCTTGGCCTGGTAAAGCCCATAAGGAGTCTTAAAAGGGTTGTTTTCCCTCCGCCATTCGGACCGAAAATTCCTACGAATTCCCCTTTTTTTACGCTGAAGCTAACATCTTGTAAAACCTCTGTTTTATCATAGCTGTGGTAGAGGTGATTTACTTCGATAGCAAGGGGTTTATTCATGACCTGCCACGATCTGTGCGGTGATATCTAATAGCGTTTGTTTATAGTTTCTACTGTAAGGGTCTGTGCTAAAGGTGGGTATGTCCATTTTACTCGCAATAGCTAGGGCTCCCTTATTGTTGTACTGCTCTTGGATCAGTACGAGCCGAACAGAGGCTTTTGCTGCTCTTTCTAGAACGGAGGAGATGTCTTGAGGTCTTGGCTCTTTACCTTCTACTTCGATAGAAATTTGCTCTATATCAAAATCCCTGCAGAAATAGCCAAAAGCCGGATGAGATACAAGGACTGCTTGGTGAACATAAGGAGATAATTTTTCTTTGATTTCTACATAGAGTTCGTCTAATTCTTTTTGAAAAATCTCAAGCCTTTGATTGAATAAACCTTCGTGCTCCGGAAAAGCTTCCGTAAGGGCTTTTGCAATGGCACTTGCTTGGAGCTTAGCAAGAATAGGGCTCATCCAAATATGAAGATCTGCGGATTCAGTATGGGCATGTCCATGACCATGGCAAGCGCAGCCATGATGGTCTGAATATAGGGGGACCTCTTTACTTAAGTCCACAACGATAAGGTTTTTATGTTGAGCTGATAAGGTCATCGCAATCTTCTGTTCGAAAGATTCTCCGAGTTTTATCCAAACTTTTGCTTGATAAACTTCTTGAATTTGTTTAGGGGAAGGTTCAAAGATATGGGGATTGGTCCCTTCGGGAGCTAGAGAGGATACTTCCACAACATCCCCTGCAATTTTTTCTACAAAATAGAGGTAGGGGGGGATGCTAACTAGTACCCTTGGCTTTGTAGGTGCTGATGAATTGCTTGAGCACGAGCTAAATAGGGGTAGAAATAAAACAGTAATTAAAAACAAATAACTCTTTTTCATGCAAAACTTCTGGGGTATATTAATTGCACATACTATTTCATGGTTGCTAAAAAAAATTCAAGACAAATTAGTCTTTGAAAATGGTAATTCTACAAAAAATTGGAAAATTTCTTGAAGCTTAAGGCTTGCTTCAGTTAAGTTATCAACCTGTAGTAGTTTGGAGGAGTGTCAGAGCGGCCGATCGAGCTCGCTTGGAAAGCGTGTAAACACGAAAGTGTTTCGTGGGTTCGAATCCCACCTCCTCCGAAGTAGAGACCAATTCGTACCCTTACCCTCCTCTAGGATGGCAAGGGTATTGATGGTTGTATTTTTCTCTTCACTTTTCCATTCCAAATTCCTTGGTAACCTTTTCTTGCAATACCTCAGCAGAATCTTTTGTTATAGGCAAATCTTCGGGCATAGTGCCACCGAGTTCTTGGATTGCTTTGCGTATTTTTTGGCCTACTTCAAAGTATGTTTGATGGGCTTTAGTTTTTTCCTTGATCTGTTCTGTTTTAAGTTTCTCTAGGGTTTGTGTGACTGTGAATAGATTAGCTGAGAGCTCGGTGCTTCCCATATGGTCTATTATTTTTTGCTTCTTTTTTAATCCCTTACGTTGATGAATGGTTTTGGCGTCTAAGCCTCCATATAGTCCTTTATAGCCTTGGTTTTGAAAGATAGGGGGACTTAAAGCATTTTCAATGGTAGCTTGCTCCTCTAGTCCCTCATTTTTGTTATTCTTATGTGTGGTTGTTATTTCTTCTTCGGTAAGGTAAGCTTCTACGGAGTCTTTAAAAGCTTTCTCTAACTCATCAATGCTTTTTCCTTGAAAGGTGATCCAATCTTTTAGATCGATAACATGACCTAGGAAAATCTTGCCTTTGTCATCATAGCTAATCTCTGCGAGAAACCCTTTGTAATCCATCTGATTGATTTTTTTAGATAGTATTTGAGTTTTCTTTTCAAAAAGAGCAGCTTCAGCTTCGATCTCTTCAATGGTTGGCAGAGAGGCTTTGAAGTCTGAAGGGAGGGAATCTGCGAGAGCTGTTTCGTAGCTAGCGACTCCTATGGGGGAGAGTACACCTTCTAAGGCATATTTTACGGTGACTGAATTTTTACTTTTACAAAGAATTAAGCCTATTGTGGGATTGTCTTCGGCACTTTTGATTTTATCATCGACGATTGCAAGATAGAAATTCATTTGTCCTGTAAATTCTGGCCTGAAGGGGACTGCCTTGAGTTCTATGATAAAATAGCAACGAAGCTTAATGTGATAGAAAAGAAGATCAAGGCAATAATCTTCTTTTTCGACCCGAACGGGAACTTGCCTCCCAACAAAAGCAAAGCCAGAGCCAAGTTCTAAAAGAAATTTTTGGATGTGGGTCATAAGGCCATCCTCAATCTCTTTTTCACGAGCTTCTTGGATCAAAGTCATAAAATCGAAGTTGTAGGGATCACGAAGCGTTTGTTCTGCAAGATCTGATTGAGGAGAAGGAAGTGTTTTTTGGAAGTTATTAGGGGCTTTCCCTTTTCTATGGTAAAGGTTGGATTCTATCCATAGCTCAAGCATGGACCGGCTCCATCCATGCTCTATCGTGTTTTTTGCATACCATTCTCGTTCTTGGAAATTTTTTACTTTTTCAATAAGAATGACGTTATGCCACCAAGGAATATTGAGGCAAAACTCCGGTGGAGTATCCAATAGTCCAGCAGCCTGCTGGACTATTATGTATGACTTATAAAACGTTCTCATATAGAACACGTTAGATCTCGAAAATCCTTTAAGGCCAGGGAAATTAGATTGGATGTCTTTGCAAAACTTTTCGATGACCTGACTTCCCCATTTTTCCTTTTCCTGGCGATTCGTAATTTCTTTACCAAGCCACCAATGGAGCTTGATCAGTTCTTGGTTTACGGATACAGCAGCCCTGATCTGCGACTGTTGAATACGGGTTTTGACGTCTTCTAAAAATGAGAGGTAACTTTCGGGTAGAATGAGATTGTTTTTTTTGCTCCTTAAGGGGATTTCATTTTCGGGTGCTTTCTTAGAGTATGGCATTAAGGCTCCTTTGTATTTAATAAAAAATTTACTCTATCTTATGAAGTTTTTTAAGAAAAGAAAAATATACAGGATCAAAAAAAACGTTCTCTTTAATGTTTCGTTGACTGTTTAAGTTGTGCATGCCAAGATAGTTCACATGACAGAAAAACAACTGCATCAGATCCAAGAGCGCCTTTTAGAGCTGCTTACGAAAAATTCCGACAAATTGTTTACTATTCGAGAAATGCAGCAGATGCTGGATATTTCTTCTACTAGTGGTGTTGTACGTCACCTAGTTCAGCTCGAGAAGAAGGGATACCTTAAACGGAATCCGTATAATTCCAGGGATTATAAAGTCTTAGATCAAAGTCCTGAAAAGGAAATTGCGTGGCTTAATCTATATGGCCTTGCGCAATGTGGGAAAAATGGAACGCTGTTAGACAATCATCCTATAGATAGGATTCCTATTGCTACTAGATTGCTTTCATTTCCTTCACTCGAAGGTTTTCTAGTAAAAGCAAAAGGTAATTCTATGTCTCCTAGAATCAAAGAAGGAGACCTCGTGATAGCAAAGAGAACAGACGATTTCCAAAATGGAATGTTGGCAGTATGTGTTTCAGATGGAGAGGCTTTAATCAAAAAGATCCAAAAAGATGTAAGTTCTGTCATTCTCATCTCTTTGAATTCAGAATATCCACCCTTTTTAGCCTCCGATGATTTCAGAATTATCGGCGAAGTTAAGGGAGTAATTTCCAGAGAAATTTAGCAATCAGATATTTTCAGTCCCTTCACGACAGTTTTCTGATGAATTTTAAGTCTTATGGCTATTTTATTATTGGACAGGCCTAAAGCTTTTAATTCCTTGATCGTTGGAGCTAGCACCTTATAGATCGGCACAGCCTGATGGCAGGGGATTTTCACCTTCATCGGGATCTGGGAAATGGTTCGAATTCGTACCAACCGGGTCCGACAGTGATATGAATTCGAACCCTTGCTTTCTTCTAGAGAGCAAGGGTCTCGACATTCGAATGAGCTACATAGTAAGCTCTATTTTGAATAAGTCGACCGTTCTCGAAAGCACGCTCTCCTGGAACAGGCTCCATTTCAATGCTTTCCAAAAGATCTTTTCCTCTCGCACATGCACCTTTAGTTTTGGATCTTCCAGTTTTATTGTCCATTTTGGGCCTAAAAGTAATGATCTTTTCAAGTAAATCACAACAAATTAATTATCAGTGGCTTACGAAGCTTTTAAAAAAATTGTGACGCAATAGTGCGTCAATTCAGTATTGACGCACTATTGCGTCAGTTTATTATTGACGCAATAGTGCGTCAACTCGCATAATAAAAGAAAAAGGAGTTATGCATGGAACTGGCCAGCTGTTGTCATTGCTGCCGAAAATTCTCGGCTGAAGATGTCTGTCTATACGGATTGCATGAAAATTGTTTTAAGGAATGTTTCGGTTCCTGTGAGGACTTTCTTGATCTTATATCTCGATCTCAATCTGCACCCCCTAGACCAGAGAGCCAGGGACGAAGAAATATTAGTTTTTTTCATGGAGCATATCGTAAGTATTCTGCACGATTAGGAAAAACGCATTATATCTTAAAAGTACAACAAAGAGGATATCCTGAGTTACCCGCAACCGAATTTTTATCCAATCAGATCTATCGTAGTCTAAGTATTCCGGTTCCTGATCATTATTTAATCAGATACCCGGAAAACAATTTTTGCTTCGTTACCAAAAATTTTATGTCCGATTTAACCACCTCGACCCTCGATCACATCTATCATTTTGTAACCGATGGAAAAAACCATGATTGCGAAAGTCTAATTGAAATTATTGGAGAAAAAACACAAAGAAAAGGAGAACAGGAAAAATTTGTTCTCCTGACATTAGCTGATAGTTTAATCGGTAATAATGACCGTCATGGTCGCAATTTAGCCTTTATTCGATCCTTTGAAGGAATCTGGCTTTCTCCATTCTATGATAATCCATCTGCGCTTGCTTTGGAAGACTCATCAATATTAGGGGCGGATTTACAACCAAGAGGATCGATTTTTACAAAAGACTCCGATAAGCCGACGATGAAGGACTATGTTGTGGAATGGAATCGTTTAGGTTATGGCGATGTTGTTCAACGTTTCAAGAAAAAACTGCAACTTAAAACGATTGAAAACTTAATAGAGAAAAGTCATATAAGCGAAAAAAGAAAGCTAGCTTTGTTACGCCTGATTTTAAAAAGAAATGAGGAACTATGCAACCACTAAAAACCATCGGCGTATTTGTTTTTTTAAAAAAAAGAAAAACCCAGAAGCTTGTGGGTCGATTATGCTGGATCGATAGAAAATTAGTTTTTACCTATGAAGATTCTTATTTCAAAGCTAGGCATAGCATTGCTCTAGGTCCAGAATTCCCTCTTACTCAAAAAGAAGTTTCTTCGGATAAATTATTCCCATCTCTTGAAGATCGTATACCATCTATCCAAAATCCTGCTTATCCGGAATATTGTCTAGCCATGGGAATAGATCCTAATGAACGAGACCCTTTTATCCTTTTATCTACAATTGGAAGTAAAGGGCCTTCATCTTTTATATTTTATCCTCTTTTTAAAAGAGACATATCTCCCAAAGATATCGTTGAGTTCCGAAATATGTTGGGACTTACTACTCGTGAATTTGCAGCTATTTTTGAATTTTCTCAGAATTCATTAAATGCTCTTGAGAGGGGACGAAGGGCTGGGATAGAAATTCTAAAACGATTTGAAATCCTTTTGCATTTCCCAAATGTAGCTTTATTTTTTTTAGAGGTCAATAGTGGGCATTTAACTTACGAAAAGTGGGTAATCGCAAGTGAAAAGCTTAAAATGCTGGCCCAAAATAAGCTGTGATGAAAAATTACGAATAAGTTTAGAGCTTTCAGGAATAATAACACCTCTTCACCCAGTACAGGTGAATAAGGCCGAACGTTCGACCCAATCGATCCAAAATCATAATTTTGGGTCGATGTACCAGAGGTGGAACTCTGGTTTTAATTCCGACAAAATGGTATAGGTAAGCACTAAAAAGAGGTTGAATCTTCGCTTAATACCGCGACTTTCTGGCGTAGAAAAGTTTGGAAATTACGTCTGAGACGGTCAGTTTCTTTTACCCGCTTATTGATCTTATTATCCTTTAAGAGTAAGCCCGTATCTGGTTGTAGGGCCATTTCCGTACCGCGTTAACTGCCCACTCTCAATCAACTTATTTAAAGCCCGGCCAGCCGAAGTTTTCGGGATCTTTAACTCTTTAATAATGGATGCTTTCGATATTTCCTCGCCTATTTTAAACAGACTCAAAATCTGACCCTCTATGCCGTCTTTAATAGTATCTGCATGCACTCGTGGAAGAATGCATTTTACGAAATTAGTCCCTTCTTTTACTTCGGGAGTGAGTAGACCTTCCTTTCTATAGCTTTTAAAAAGAGTGATAAAACCTGATCCCATTTTTTCTATATATCGGGCTTCCCATAAAACTTTTGCAATCGCAGTATTACGAACATATGTGATCCCCGATTCCAACTCTGAGGGGTCGATGGGTCCAGGTAGTCCTCCAGGACTAAAAAATTCTATCCTATCAGAATAAATAGAGATCTTAATGGGGGCGCTAATATGATAGTTACGGTGTAAGATGGCGTTCATTAATACCTCTCTAATGGCAATGGGAGGTATTTCCCAATGTTCCTCTCTTTTTCTGTTTTCTATTTTAAAAGATTTATTCATTCTATCCATGATGAAATCGAAAGATTCATCAAACTGCTCGAAAAGAGTCCCCTTGCATGTCCTTGATGCTATCGCTTCACGATCCTTAAAATCTGAAAAATGACAACAAAGTATGTATGCCTCAGAGAGAAATTGTTGTGGAGATTTGCCAAACAGCAACATTCCTGTAATTGTGGCATAATCAGAGGTGTGTTCTTTTTTGATGATTTCATAAGATAATAAGACGTCTTTGGTTAGGGGGGAAGTAATGCCATTACGTCGGTGATTTAAAAAATGCTGTATTTTATCGCTATCTAAATCTTCTATAGTGGTGTGATATAAAGGGAGTTGGTCGTAGGAAATTCCACGTGATTGCCATTTAAGTTCCTCTATTATATCAGAGTTTGCTTTAACAGTTGAGGGGCCAAGTCGAATGAAGGTTCCTAGTGAAAGACCTAATGATGTTTGATAATAAGGTTTGTTTGAGCCTGATGCAACCTCAATGACCAAAAGAACTTTACCATCTATTCTTTGTTGGTAAATAAGTGGGAGTATAGGGGGTGTGCATGCTTCGTAGACGGCATGGTCAAGCCATTCCATAGCTTCGTGTATTTCCTCTTCGGAGATTCCTTCGATGCTGCCATCATCTTTGATGCCCATCACTAGCTTTCCACCCTTAGCATTACAAAATCCAATAACGGTTTTTATAATTTTAGAGCTATCTGGAATGATTAATTTAAATTCCAATTTCGAAGACTCTAGGCCTACATATTTCATATAATCTCCTATTGACCCAAGATTAGCATTTTGGGTCGATTGGATCGATATGCAGGAGGTAGATCACACCTGGCAAATACTTGCTAACATTCGTGGCGTACGCTTCCTGAAGTGTCTATTGTAGAAGTATTTACGTACTGCGATTCTACTATATCTGGTACTAACATTGTTGCTCCTATTTCTGTTAGTGTTCTTGTGAAGTACGCCCTCTTTCAAGGAAGTTCCTAGATCTTTAGTCAAGGAGAGGCTTCACTATGCAGATAAATCAATGCATTTTTTACAAAAAGAAGGACTTTTTCCCTATTAGGAATGGAATAACTTTAATGCTGATATTCGATAAGTGCTTCAGACTTTTTTGAAGATTTTCCGATCCCTAGATTGATGCTTAGTCCTTTTCCGGCTTTCTCTCCGAGCTCTGAGGATTCTCTGCAGTAGTGTCCTGAGCTCTTACTAGAAACTAGCCTTTTATAAGCAATCTCTTTTCCCCTTTCTAGGGCTTTTTCTAAAATGATTAACGCAGAGGTGACCTCTGTTTGGTAGGAGCGTTTTAGAGCGCTAATTTTATCGGAGTAGCCTTTAGCCACTCCGTAGAAAAAAGAGTTTTTAGCAATAGCCCCTTTTAAATTGTATTCCTTCTTACTCATATCCCAGAGATCTTCTAGTTTGTCTTGGAGGATGTCTGCTACGTATTCTGCAATCTGCACATTCATCGCTGTCCCTAGAATTTCCAGATGGGTTCCTTCTTTATTGCGATTGAATACTACACTTACAAAAAAGGTCTCTAGGATTTTGGCAATAGAGCGCATTTTGGCTGTTTTTTTCGGTTGCTTAATGAGTCGTTTAAGAAAGACCTTATCTTTGTCATCAGTGTCTATAAAGCGGGATTCTAGGTTGTGCTTTAAAAGAAGCTGTTGCGATTTGATCATGGCAAGTTCCGCTTCATGCTTGTTACTGCTCGTTGCAAGAGCTAAGAGTTTCTGGATCTTTCTAAAGATATCAGAGTCTTCAAGAGCCTCTATTTTTTGCTCTTCAGTTAAGGACATGGTAGCATTATAGATCTCTTCACCCCAGCCAACACTTTTGCAAAAATCTTTGAACTCAGGGCCATGAGGTAGTGCTACCTGTCCTGATTGAATGAAAGTAAGATAATGTGCGAGTTCATGTCTTATGAGATCGTGTAGTTGCTTTTTGGATGCATACATAAGACGCTCATGGATTCCAATTTCTAAAAAATTAGCATCGAAGTATCCAAGCATTGTTCGATCATTATAGATCACCACGGAAATGGGGTAGCTAAATTGCTGGTTTTTATCAAAAAATCGATCTCTTGTCACCTTGAGCTTTACTTCATGAGAAAGGATGTCTTTTATAGAGTATCTAATTTCTTGGATGAAGAAGTTGATTTTTTCTGAATAGATAAACATCGGTTAACTCTTTCGGCTATATGGAAAGGGGGACATTGTAAAGGCTTATAAGGTTTATGCAAACAAAATAGTATGGCTTTTTGTATAAAAACCAGTCTTCACAAAATGGGTTGTTTTAAAGGTTTTTTTGAGTTGAGGCCTATGATTCCCGGCCCGCAAAATAACAAAGAGCCAAGAGGTATACTTTAAAAAAGTAGCTCTTGGCTCTTAAAAAACATTTTAAAGGAATTTTTTAGAAATCAAAACGAAGGGCAGCAGTCAATCCCTGTACGTACAGATTTCCATTAGGAGAAATACTCTTTGCATAAGATCCGGAATCTATGAAAGTGCGGAACATATTCTGGTCAAAAAAGACTTGAAATCCGTAATCAGCAGAGAGCGTCATATGAGCCTTTTTACTTGCAAAATAGGTTCCCCAGTTTAAGCCTAGTGCTAGATCCAAATGCGTTCTAACAACATTTACATTTTTCTGATCGAAGAGAAGGCCAAATCCATTAACAATAACTCCGGAATCTCTGGACTCCTGTTTAAAGGAAAGTTTGGAATATTGCGTGTAGGTGATGTCAGCGGCTCCATTACCAGTAAGATTGAACCCTTTTCCAAGGAGCCAATCTAGGGCAATACCAAGTCTTGGTCCTATTCCCCAAGAGTGAGCAGACTGGTTTACGTAGGTATTTAGCGTGGGTGAGCCTGTATTCCTCAAGTAATCGACAGAAGCTTCTTGCCGAATAAAGGGAGCTCTAAGACCTATGAAAGGACGGTAGGTAAGGCATTTTCCTACAAAGTAGCTTCTTCCAAGTTCTGCATCGATAAAATCCATATGCAGCTCCCAGCTTTCGGAAGCTCCTAAATATTCAGTATTGGTGAAGCTTGCAGCTTGCCAAGTGGGGAATAGAGTTTCGCGGACATCTGAAACAGGTATGGAGGTGCCTTTATGACTTGTCCCTCTAAACCATGTGTATTCTAGAAACACATCCCAATTGTCAGGTAGAAAGTTTACTCCCAGTCCAACTTGAAAACCGGGCTGGTAATCAAAATCCATATTAATAAATTTTCCATTTACCAAATAGGCGGGATCTGTGGCATCGCTTACAACACCGAGTTCCATATTATCCTGACTTGCCTGCCAGTACGTGAAGTTTCCTGTGAAGTAGGTCTGGGCTCTAGTTATCTGCAGATCTAGTCGGTCAGGAGAATTGTAACCAGCTGGCATTGGAGCTGTTTTATCAGTTGCTTGAGATTTACTGTCGGCAAGCAAGCAAAGGGGAGCTAGCATAAGAAAGGGAACACTCTTGTTAAAAATGGACATTAGTAACCTCTTTGGGAGTAGATAAAAAATTTAATAAATTCGCTCTCAATCTATTGTGCAAGTGCATTTTTTTACACATCAGGGGCTTAAATCAATGGTAAATATAGTTGGCGTGCTGCCTCCGCTACTATTGTTAGTAAAGGTAGTGGAATTAATGATGCTGGTACTAGCAGCATTGTAGGTCCCTACCGGCTCCAAAAATGTATAGTAAAAATACACGATAAATTGAGAGGTTCCTTGCTGGTTCGTATAGGAAATATAAAGTGGGTTAGAACTATTGGAGGTGAGCCCTGCTATAAGCTGACTGGATGTGACAGTTGTCCAAGAGCCGTTTCCTTGTTTATATTGAAGCGATCTACCAGCCGGAAAGGTGAAGGTCACTGTATAGGTATTTGTATCGATGTAAGGATCGGGAATTGTTGTATCTACAGCTCCGAGGGTAATCCCTAGGTAGGGATTACTCGTGTTGGGTGTCGTATTTGCGGGAGTGATTGTTCCGCTCATTCCTAAGGAATCATCATCATCATAACCATAGCATAAGCCAATACCGCTTAAGTCTGGATTTGTTCCCGATACAGTACTTCGAACAGCTACTGAATGCATAAGGTCTGCATAGAGGTTCATCCAGGGGCCGCCGCTGCCGGTGACGATATATTCCGGAGCATAATAATCGTTTACGTGAGCTGTTTGCCAAAAGGCGGATGTGACAACCATCGGATCAGCACTTGTCCCTCCTATTGTACCTGGCAAAAGACCTACAGTGAATGCATCTCCGAATTGAGAACCAAGTGCCGGTCCATCAGCGCCTCCCTGCATAGGCTGCGTGCCGTTATACATTTGGATTGCAGTGATATCTGATTTATTTAGAGTGCACGTTGCCCCCGCTCCTGAGAAGACGGTAAAAGTTAGGGTTGTTCCATTAGAAGTTCCAGAATAGATCGCAGATCCTGGGGCTCCTGATGAAGACATATACAAAGTGTTGGTTTGATAGTAAGTATAGAGCTGATCGAGAAATGAGGGGTCCGCTCCATAACTTGTACCACTTAGATAGTCGGTCGGGAATACTCCTCCGTCAATGCCTTGTTTGGGGGAGATGATACGCAAGTCGGTTTCAGTCCCCGTTAGGTCATAGGGATTAGTATAAAAGGGAATCTCGAGTTTTGGCCAAATTTTTGGAGTCTGTCCTGTTAAATCACCAGTGCTTAGTCCGCTTGTTATGGAGAGTAAAATCTCACTGCGCGTGGTATTTCCTGTAGGGCTTCCACTTATGCCACTATAGCCAAATGGAGTCCCAAATCCGGAGGGAAGGGCGTTGGAATTCTGTAGCATGGGGGTAACAGCGCTTGGAGTTGCCGGATTATAGGAGTAGTAAGCAATAGAAATAGGGAGCCCAAAAGCATCAACTTCTGTGGTATTAACGGAAGCTGTCCAAGGAATTTGTGACGGGGAAGAGGATCCTCCGTGTGGAAAAAATGTTGCCTCAATCGACTCAAATAAATTGTAAAAGTTGGGGTCCGGAATAGTACCGGAAGGGGCAGCATAGTAGGTAGGGCCAGAAATTATCCCTCCATCGGCAGAGGCGAGATACATAGGGGCTCTTATTGTAAAATAGAACCTAGCACCATCTAAATTCGGCACATATACCAGGTAATCATTTACTCCAGTTGAAGATCTCGGTAGCAAGTTAAGAGGATAAGAGTAATTCGGGGAAAAGGTGGTGGAAGAACCAATTACTGGGCTCATTACACCAAAAGCACCTAATTTAAAAAAGTAGTTAGCCAGATTGCTCGGGACTTGCTGTCCAGCTAGCGTAACATAGACGTCACTTGCAGGGAGTCCTGTCGTATTAGAAATTACCACGGGCAGATAGTTTTTTTTGGGAGCCGGGTTAAGTGGATTTTTTGGAGGAGGAGGAGTCGGAGGGCTAGGGGGGAAAGGAGTTGGTCCAGAACCGGGAGTGTTAGCTCCAATGCAGGGGCTTGTCAAATCAGCGTCATAAAGGTCTTGTTTTTCATCGCAAGTAAACTCGCTTTCAAAGGTCGTAATACGATCCGCGGAAAAGGTGTCATCATTTGCCTGAACAAATATTGAAGTAAAGCAGGTAAGGGAGAATAACAGTTTTTTCATAAAGAGCCCGTGTTTGAAACGTTGACTAGGTAGTGTGAAATAAAATATTAATACATATTTTTAGCGAAAGATATAAATGTTGGCTACTATTTTTTATTTTGAAGGTAGGAAGAAAAGAGGTGGGTGAAAAAAACTCGGGAGGCAACAGATAAGGATCTCTTAGTAACTTGTTACTAAGAGATCCTTGTGTGTTTTTTAGAATGCATATCCAAAATTCAGGTCTGCGCCCCAAAAGTTGTAGTCATTGCTTGGCAAGCCAAGGCTTAACCCAGAGGATGTTTTAGCTGTAGTGTGACCATCTTTCCATTTTTGGTAGAAGGGATTGAAGGTAATCAGGAAGTTTCTTTTTTTTGTGACAGCAAATGTCATAGGTAGTTCTACATAAAAGTTGGCAAGCTCATAGCTTAAGGACCAGTTATTTCCGCTTTGAGGTGTGATAGATACTGTGGGAAATACCTGTGGCATCCAAGTGAGCCCAAGGCCCCAAGAAAACCAAGAGCTGCATGCATAGGTAGAAAGAAGACCCACTGGAACGTAAAGCTCGTTGTATCCAAATCGGAGGGAATCTCCGCTAGAGGGTTTTAAATGGTGTCCCATATGCCGATATCCAAGTCCTGAAAATAAGGTCATCAGCCATTTTTTTTCTTTAGAGGCAAATGTATAGCCAAGTCTTTCTTGCGTATCTATATAGAGTAAGTATCGCGATCCTGCATTTCCTGTGGATTTGCCTTGGCTCCAAGTGAGTGTTGCCCCTGCGTATAGGTTGTTTGCTGGTCTATATATATAGGATCCTTGTAGTCCTCCAAGGTTTCCATGAAAAGAGGAATTGCCATCTGGGTTGAGATTGACATGAGTATAATTTACTCCAGCTTGTAATACAGAAGGAAGCTGGGTGCTTTCTGGGAGTTGTTTCTTTTGAAAAGCCATATCGGAAGAATTATCTGCAAGTAGCCCGCTATATTTTATTTTCTTGCTAAGACTATCAAAGGCTGAAGTATTGCTATTGATATTCTTTGCTGTATTTTTTTTCTTATTTGTATTTTGCTCGTTTGCAGGAGTTGCGTAGAGATAGGAATTAGTAAACTCCTTCTGCATCTTGGAGGGGGCCTTTTTTTTATTAGAAATTGCAGACTTATTCTTAGGGTGTTTTGAAGTTGATGCATCAGAATTATAGGTCATCGATTGAGCTACAAGAGATGTGTTTTTGTTTTTGTCATGAAAATATGAAAAAGATACTACAAAAAAAGCGGGAATTAAAAATAAGTAATTCCTGTTTATTGTGTTTAATGGTTTTTTGTCTTTTGCTTTTTTATGGCTCATATAATTCTCTCGTGTTAATGCTTTATCCTTCTTTTAAAAAATAATATTATATTTGTAAACTTATATTATTATAGATTCATTTAGTTGTTGTATAACTCGTTGCGGCTGTTGTGTTTTTGTGAAGTGTAAGATTTTTTCATTCCTTTCTCATATTTATTTACTTTATTGGCAGCGAAGATCTATTTTGCTTTCGTTAAGGCATCAGCCTAGGGAGTTTTTTGAAAGGAAGATATTTTCTGATAGCAAGTTAAAAACAAAACCTTCTCGCTTAGATAAGTATTTCTTTTAAAAAATGCCGTATGTGTATAAGAAAACAACAAAGTAAGGAAGATCAAACATGCGTTGTCCATTTTGCAATCATGAAGAGTCAAAGGTTACCGATTCTAGAAATGCGACGGAAACTAATGCAGTTCGAAGGCGCAGAGAGTGCTTGAAATGTTTAAAGAGATTCACAACATTTGAAACGATCGACCTTACTATACAAGTACACAAACGGGATGGTAGGTATGAGGACTTTATTCAGGACAAGCTTATTAAAGGGCTTGATTCTGCATGCAGGCATACTAGGATAAGCCATGAACAAGTAAGAGCTCTCGCTTATAAGATCACATCAGATCTTATGGAACGGCAGGTTAAAGAGGTCTCTACAAAAGAAATTGGAGCGATCATCATGCAACATCTTCAGGGTCTTGATATGATTGCCTATATTCGCTTTGCTTGTGTATATCGAAGATTTAAAGATGTCGATGAGCTAAGGGATGCTCTAAAGACAGCATCGGGAAAAGAAGATTTTGGATCTTATGAAATAGAAAACAAGGGAATTCAACATGCCTTTAAAGAAGCAGGACATAGCAAGATTTAAACAACGCCTTGAAGATCTTAAGGTTCAGATGACTCATTTAGTGAGAGGGGTCAGTAGTGAAGTATCCTCATCTGATGAATCAAAAGGATATTCTCAGCACCAAGCGGATGAAGGTACAGATGACTTTGTTAGAAGCGTCAGCCTCGAGGTTAGTGCTAAAGAATTTACTATCATACGTCAGATTGAAAGAGCCCTTGAAAAAATCGACGAAGACACCTATGGAGTCTGTGATATTTCCGGTGAAGAGATCCCTATGGCAAGACTCGAAGCGGTGCCTTATGCTACCATGACTGTAAAGGTCCAGGAGAAGTTTGAAAAGGGTCTGCTCTAATGAGTTTTAAGAAAGTAAGCTTTCTCATAGCCCTCTGCTCTTTTCTTTTAATTGCAGATGTTTTGAGTAAAGCTTATGCCTATTATTATCTCCCTCCTCTTGGTTGGTCCTCTTCCATATACCCCTACGGTGGTATTGGAGTTTTTCAGGGTTTTTTGGGGATAGATTTCTCTCTTAACTATGCCATGAATAAAGGGGCTGCTTGGGGAGTTCTCGCTTCATTTCAGCAGTATCTTTTGTATGCAAGGCTTCTTATTATAACTGGTCTATCTACCTATATACTCGTAGTAAAAATGCCGTATTTCAAGAGGTTGTCGCTTTCCCTTATTACCATCGGAGCTATCGGCAATGTAATAGATTACTTTGTCTATGGCCATGTCGTGGATATGTTTTATTTTGTATTCTGGGGATATTCTTATCCTGTATTTAACATCGCTGATAGCTCGATCTTTTTAGGGGTCTTCTCTTTATTTCTGTACTCTTTTTTGGAAAAAAAAAGTCTAAAACTCGCGCTAAAAAATGAGTGAGCCCCTTCTTCGCTTAAGCACTCAGGAAAAAGAGGGGATGTATCATGCCTCCAAATGGCTGAAACATCAGATCCTTATCGATGAAGTCGGAATGAAAGAGCTTTTTGAATCTATCGGTAAATGCTATATCTGCCATGCAAGTGGTCCCGTGCAATCAGCCAATACATTCATCTCTAAGGAGAAAATTCTTGAAGTATATGCCTCCTATATCCAAGCGATTAAACAAGGACAGCCCATCGATGAAAAGGAGCTAAGGCGCTTTTTTTGTAATTATTTAACCTATGATCTTGACTCACTTTATGGGGTGCCTATATCTCAAGATCGATGTCTTATAAAAGTAGCGCGGCCTGTTGTGCAAATGCAGTTTCATCATTTCTTTCCCTCTACTGTCGATGGAAAGTTTCATTCTATGGTTATGACAGAAGATAGTGTCCATTGGGGTGTTCAGTTTTCTTATCCTCAGATTTTTGAAGATCCTAAAACGCATCAGTATTTTAAAATGAATGAGTCTCCCGATTTTCCCAATACGGCTCTTTTCAAAAATGTGATCCGTTATATACGATCACATACTGTTCCCACCCCTTTTATATTTCAGGGGGTGAGAACCAGGGTCCCTTTTCGCCTTGGGAAAAGTTGCTTTAGTTGGATTAATACCCATAAAGAGCTTAAAGAAAAAGGGATCGTCGTAGAGGTGTAACTTTAAGGGGGGCAAAATGCGAATTGAAGTAATAGCCATTGCTGAAGAGATCCTGAAAGGGATGATCATAAATACAAACAGCTCTTATATAAGTGCAACTCTTAGCAGGTTAGGTTGGAGCTCTTCTCGACATACGGTACTTCCTGATGAGAAAGAGGCTCTTACTGAAGGTCTTAAAGAAGCTCTAGCAAGATCCGATCTGGTTATTACAACAGGTGGGCTTGGACCCACTCTTGATGATATCACACGCCATGTAGCAGCTGAGCTGTTTTCTTCTGATTTCACCTTCAATAAAGAGATAGCCGAGGATCTTGCTAAACGTTATGGAAAAGATCTTCCTTCCTTGGCAGACCAAGCGACAGTCCCTACAAAAGCCCATATCTTAAAAAATGCAGTGGGAACAGCACCTGGTTTTGTCTTTACAGACAAGGGTAAGACCCTCGTCCTAATGCCTGGCGTTCCACCAGAGATGCAGCCGATGCTGGATCAAGAGGTGATCCCCTATCTAAAGAAGAATTTTTCTAATAATTTGAAGCCGCTGGTTGAAACCATCCATTTTTGTCTTATTAATGAAAATATGTTAGACCCACTACTCCGTCAGCTCAAAAATGACTATCCTTCAATGGAGTTTGGGATCTATCCAGGATATGGAGTGCTAACTGTGACCCTAAAAAGTGGAAATACTATAGATCTTAAAGCGGCTAGAGATAGGATCGTTTCAGAATTTCCGACTCACCAATTTACCGGATCCTCTGGAAAGATCGAAGAAGCTCTTTCTACTTTACTCAAAGAGCAAAAAAAGACATTGAGCTTTGCCGAGTCCTGCACAGGAGGGCTGATGGCCCATAAGATTACTTCCCTTCCCGGCGCTTCTGATTTTTTTCTCGGGTCTCTAGTAACCTACTCTAACCAAATGAAGGAGCAGGTCCTTAAAGTCGCAAAGACAACTTTAGAAAGTTGCGGCGCTGTAAGTAAGGAAACCGTAGAAGAAATGCTCCACGGTTTATTAGAGGTCAGCCAGGCTGACTACGGCATTGCCGTATCGGGAATTGCTGGACCCTCCGGCGGCACTCAAGATAAACCTGTTGGCACAGTATGGGCGGCAATTGGTGAAAGAGGGAAAAAGCCGGATCTCTTCCGGTTGGATATAAGGGGAAGCCGCCAGACGATCATTTTGATTTCCAGCATAAAGCTTTTAGCCAGTCTTTATAGAAAGATCCGTTATGGAGTCTCTCCGCAAGAGGTCTCATAATATTTTTTTAGAGATCTTTCTCCTTGCATTTTAGGTGCTTCTCGAGCTTTTAAAATACTATTTTTACAGGCCATCTCTTTTGTTAGCTTTTAACAGGAGTGTGGTCTATTATTGAGGGCTAAAAATCTTTATTTATGGAAGCACATGCTAGAAATCACCAGCCTACAAAATCCGAAAGTAAAAGGCGCCGTAGCCCTTTTTGATCGCAAAGATCGGAACGAGACCGGTCTTTTCCTTATAGAAGGATATAGAGAGCTTAAAAGAGCTGCAGATCAAAATATTTCTATCGACACCTTATTCATTTGCCCTCCTCTTTTTTTAGGGGAAAATGAAGAGGCTCTCATTGAAAAAGTCCGTAGAAATGGTGCTGAAATTTTCTCCTGTGACCCTAAAGTGTTTAAGAAGCTTTCCTATAGAGATCGTCCTGATGGCCTTGTTGCTATTGCCCGGCAGATGAAACTTACCCTTTCTGATCTAACACCCAAATTGCTCGCTAAAAAAAATCCCTTTTTCTTAATTGCTGAGGCAATTGAAAAGCCCGGCAATTTAGGAACGATCCTCCGATCCTGTGATGCAGTAGGTGTCGATGCAGTAATTGTCTGCGATCGCTGCACAGATATTTACAATCCGAATGTGGTACGAGCAAGTGTTGGAACTCTATTTACTGTGCCTGTTATAGAAGCAGACGGTAAGGAGACTCTAGAGTGGCTAAAAAAACACGGAGTGCAGATCCTTTCTTCTACGCCTAGTGCTACCATTGAATATACAGAGGCTGATCTTACAGGGCCTGTAGCTATTGCTGTTGGAACAGAGCAGTTAGGTCTTTCTGATGCTTGGCTTGCTAGTGCCGATCTGAAAGTAAGGATCCCTATGAAGGGAGTTGCTGACTCTTTAAATGTCGCAACAGCTACCACTCTTCTTCTTTATGAAGTGCTAAGACAACGCAGCGGGAAAAGGTAATATTTATGGATATTGTTTTTGTAGATAATCACATCCTTGTCGTTATAAAACCGGCAGGCCTGCCAACGCAGCCCTCGGTTGATTCTACAGATAGTCTTGAGACTGAGGCAAAAGCATGGATTAAAGAGAAATATAACAAGCCAGGCGATGTCTATCTTCATGCAGTGCACAGACTTGATAAGCCGGTAAGTGGCCTTGTGCTTTTTGCTAGAACCTCAAAAGCGCTATCTCGGCTCAACGCCTCGATGCGTGCTAAAGAGTTTAAGAAGACCTATACGGCTTTAGTCGAAGGTCAGATCAAACATCCAGAAGGAACCCTTCAGCATTTTCTTATTCACGGAGACCATAAGGCTCTTCTTGGGAGTAAGGACAACCCTGAAGCCAAGCTTTGCAGGCTCCATTTTAAAGTTCTTAAAAGATCCCCAAAAGCGACCCTTGTCGAAATAGACCTTGAGACAGGAAGGTACCACCAGATCAGAGCGCAGTTTGCCTTTGAGGGGCATCCGGTAGTTGGCGATTCGAAGTATGGAGCAAGTCCTACAAGTTTTGGGAAGATATCCCTTCATCAAGGGGAGATGTCTTTCCCCCATCCAGTATCTAAAGAGCTCAAGACCTATAGTTGTCCAAGTTCTTTAAGTCTGTAGTATAACTAGAAAGAATAAGGTTAAAAAGTTCTATGGTAGTCAGCAAGAATTACTTGATGTAGATCATCGAGCTTTTTCGGTCTAAATAGAGGATATGCTTCTCTAAAAGGTCCATTCCGAGAATTCCGTCAAAAAGAGTCAGCTCTTCTGATATATCAAAGAGGAAGAGGTTCTTATTGGTAAAATCAAAACCTCCAATCATAAATTTTTCAGAAAAAACATGAGGAATATTCCTCGAGTCTAAGGTTGTCGGTGCATCTTTAGTAAAACCCTTTCTTATCATGGTGATGGTGGTGCCTGTATCGAGTACTAAACGAGCTTCTCCAAAGTCGGTCGCAAAATTCATAATGATACCGAATTTATTCTGTATACAGGGAACTTTCAGGAAATCATCTAGATCATATCCGTTTTTCCTTACTGTGGGTAGATCATCACAAAGGATGAATTTTCGATGGGGAAAGTCTAACAGGAAATTTCTAGTTTCAAAGGCAGGCCTGCCGATATGTCCGACCATTAAATCATTATTAGAGGAATCCTCAGCTTTCCAAAGTGTTTGGTTTATATTTTGCTGTTGAGATTGCTCGTGTGCTTTAACATTATGAAATGATAAGGGCCCCAGTTGTAAATTAGAGATGTTATAAAAAGGGGTGTCGTACTTATTTCCTTTAAAATCACGAGTAAGTTCTTTTCCCAGTTCTTTTTTTTCAATCGTTGCAAGGAATGAATCGTTTAAAAAAAGATGGTATTTGGATCCAAAATCAAGTCCTAAAAGGACCTCTTTGCTATTAATCTTAGCTTTAAGAAGGGGGATATTTTTAGAACTATAAGAGATGGGAAGAGATATAAAATATTTCTCTAATGAACGATTGATAAAAAATCCAATACCAACGACTGAGATAAGTATGAGTCCTGATAGTGAAAAAATTAATCTCTTCCCTTTAATTTTTACCATTTGTAACTGGCATCTCCACCCACATTAGTGGTCGTTGTTCCATCGGCCTTTTGTTCAACAGATGCTCTTCCGGAAATTTTAAAACGAGCTCCATCGTCAAAGTCCCTACCAAAAGTGATAGAACCTTCTGCCCGTGAATTTTTCAGAGGAGAGTCTATCTTCTCTATCAATCTTTACTCGACCACGTTACAGAAAAGCTTGAGCCTTTTTTTCGCTTATTATTTTCCTTTTTAGAGGTGTCACTTGAATCCTTACTGTCTCTTTCAGATTTTTTGTTAGATCCGTTCTTATGCCATTCTTCTTCCCAGTCAGGAGGAGCATTAGGATTTTCGACTGTTGCAGATACATCGACTTTTCCGTGCCTTATCTCATAAGTTGTGGAGAAATCGTCTTTGAATATTTTTTCTTTCGATACAGCTTTTTCCATATCGGGCGTAAAAGACTCGTACGTATCCTCGTGAAAATCGTAGCTGGAATCGTCTTCTAGGTTTTCGTACTTAGTATTTTCACTTTCTAAGGAAGAAGGAGATTCTGCAGTCAGTGGTTGCATAAGTAGCGCTAATCCGAGTAGTTGTAGTTTGATCACAGAAAATCTCCATTTTTGAAATATTATTTTAGGTGAGCTGGCTTTGCTTTTGCTAGTAAAAAATAAGCTAGTAAGAGGCCAATCAAGGAAAAAGCCGCGGCGGCTCCATTTACAAGAGTAAAGGCCGAAGTGTAAGCCTTGTCTGCATAACTTATAACATAGGAAACTGTAGAATCCGGCAGTGCTTTTAAAGCCTGTAGCGCTGCGGGGGTCTTAGAAACCAGACCCTCTAAAGGAATCGGATCTATCCGAGCAGTCAGCGTATTACTTTCAAGAAGAGATGCAAACTCTCCCTTCTGCCGTCCAACGAGTAAGACGGTAAAAAGAGCAATTCCAAGGGTTGTACTAAATTGACGGGCCATCGTTGACATAGCTGAAACCATCCCCCTTCTTGAATCATCTACATGGGACATAGCGCTTGTAAATGAGGGGGTAAAAACTAGGGGGATACCACAACCATAAGGAATGAAAATCCCAATTAAAAGAGGTAGAGAGGGTTGTGGATTTATCATAAATACAACAAGAGAAACAAAGATTAGACAAAAACCTGTGATGACAGGGATTCTAGGGCCGTATTTATCGACAAGGGAGCCGGCAAGAGTAGCTACAAATAAAACAGGAGCATTCGATAGAAAGCTTAGCATCCCGGCCATAGCTGGTGAGTAGCCTAAACTGTTTTGCAAATACATCGCCCAAAATACAGTGGTGCATAGCTGCAGCTGATTGCAGAAGATGCTGGTATTTGCTCCTACGAAGATTTTATTCTTATATAGAGTGAAATCGATGAGGGGATGCTCGATCTGTCTTTCTGCTAGGATGAGGGCCGTAATACTTCCGATCCCAAATATAAGAGCACCGAGGGTCGAAAGAGATCCCCATCCCCAAGTATTTCCTTGCATAAGAGCTATGATTACAGAGCTAATCCCTGAGGCAAGAGTGATAAATCCGACCCAATCAAAAGATTGTTTTCGTCCTTTCGAAGGGTGGACGGAAATCATGGTTAGGATGTATCCAACTGCTGCAATAGGTAGATTAATGAAAAAAATCATCCGCCAACTCGAATACTGAGTAAGAGTTCCTCCAAGAAAAGGGCCAATGGCGAGAAAGATCGATCCAATACTTACGTAAAGCCCTAGAGCTTTGCCTCGCTCTTTAAGGGGGAAGCTTGAAAATAAGAGAGCTGAACTTGTCGGTATTAGTATAGCTCCTCCGATCCCTTGTAGAAAGCGGCTGATGATTAGAGTATTTATGGAAGAACTCAGTCCGCAAAGAGCAGAGGAAATAGAAAAAAGAAAAAGACCTAAACAAAAGGTCTTTCTTTGTCCCCATACGTCTCCGAGTCTGCCACCGGCAAGGACAAAGACACAAAGAGCTAGAGTATATCCATTAAGGATCCACTGCAAAGATTCCGGTGATGCATTAAATTGTCTTTGGATGGTGGGAAGTGCAACAGGAAGCACCGTCACGTCGATAAAGATCATCGATATGCAACTGGTCATAGCAAACAGGATCCACCATTTGCGATTCGCTTCTTTAAATAGCATGACTTTCCTCGAGCACTTTTGTTTTTCTAGGAGAGGTAAATTCAATTTTGCTTAATAGAAGTTCTGCAATTTGCACTGCATTGAGAGCGGCCCCTTTAAGAAGTTGATCTCCAACTACCCAGAGATCCAGAGTGTTATCTTGGGAGAGATCTTCTCTAATCCTTCCGCAGAAGATATTGTCTTGACCGACGGCATCCTGAGGCATGGGGAACCTATTTTTTTCTCTGTCTTCATATATCGTTACGCCAGGAGTGTTTTTTAGGATTTCATACGCCTTCTTTGAAGAAAGCGGCGTATGAAATTCTACGTTGAGCGCTTCAGAATGCGCTCTAAGTACAGGAACTCTTACGCAGGTAGCTGTTACCCGTATGGAGTCGTCCCCTAAAATTTTCCTGGTCTCATAGACCATTTTGAGCTCTTCGTCTGTATAGCTATTTTCTTGGAGCTCGGAGTTGTGGAGAAAAAGATTAAAAGCATAGGGAAAGGGGATAACAGAGCGTGTGTACTCTGTTCCGCCAAGATGAGCTTTAGTCTCTTCAATTAGATCGTGCATCCCTTTAGCACCGGCCCCACTTGCTGCTTGATAAGTGGCCGCTACGATCCTTTTAATTTTAGCAACCTTATGAAGGGGAGCAATCGCCATCAGCATGATGATTGTGGCGCAATTGGGGTTCGCTATAATCCCTTTATGAAAAGCTAGAGCCTTTGCATTAATCTCGGGAATAATTAGGGGGACATCTTTTTCCATGCGAAAGGCGGAGCTATTGTCGATGACAATAGCTCCTGCATTTTTAGCGATTTCGGCATAGGCTTTCGATATCTTACTTCCGGCCGTAAAAAATACGATATCACATCCTTTAAAGCAGGTGGCATTTAATGATTGTACAGAGATTTTTTCATTGCGGAAGGTAACCTGCATCCCAACAGATTTTTCAGAGGCAAAGAGTTTTAGCTCTTTTACAGGAAACTTTCTGGATGCAAGAAGGGAGAGGATCTCTACCCCGACAGCACCCGTAGCTCCAACGATGCCAACTGTAATTGAATTTTGCATGGGGATCTCATTTTTGTAGCTTTTGTCTTAAGTATACTTGCCAGCATTTTTAGAAGGTAGCTGGGAATGTTATCTTTTGTAGGGAAAGATCTGGTCTGTGAGCTTTTCTCCTACAAAACTTAGCCACATTCCCATAATAAGAGAGCATGCCAGTTGCACTAAGTGAGGTAATTCTGAGGCGACGGATAGAATAAAAAGTCCTAAGATAATGATCGCGGCTTGGCCCCAGCGTCTAGATAATGATCTTTTGGGACTTGGTATTTTCCCTCCAGTTAGAAGTCCTATTTGGACGCCGAGTGTTAGGAAGCAAAAAAGTAGGGCGTCTTTTCCTCCGATGAGAATTAAGGCTAGAGGAAAAATGAGGAATGCTTTTTTCCAGTGTTTTTCCATAAGGGGAAAGAGTTTCCAATATACAAGAAGAACAATGGATCCAGAGAGTAAGCCTCCTAGTATGTCGCTGAAATAATGTACGCCGAGATAGATACGAGAAAAGCAGAGAAAAAGAGCAAAGATCACGGCAAAGATTCTATAGAGGGCTCTTTTGTATTCTATAAAGGTGATACCGGCAAGCAGGATGGCTGTTTGGGCGGCACCACTTGGAAATCCGTAAGAGGAGAAACATAATATGCCCACACTCGGATCCACCTGACAGGGTCTAGGCAGTCCAAAATATTCTTTTAAGCTGTGGTTGATGACACGAGATAGAATGAGGATATAAAATATTTTTATTCCTTTTTGCCGGCCAAGCAGTTGCCAAACAATCGGGATTAAAATGATTGCAAAGGCAAAAGAATCGACGTAGTTCCATCCGATAAAAAAATTATCAAGAAATGGGCATCTTAAAGATCCTTGCAATGCTTGAATCCAAGAAAGTTCTATATGTTGCATCTGCGTAATCAATGTCTACCTAAGGTGTACTAGTGTGTAAGTTCACGATAGATTTTTTTTAATTTAACGAGCAACAGGAAGTTGCTCTATGGTACTTAAGACCACTCCCATTTTATAAAACTATTTTTATCATGGGTAAAACCCATCTGGATTCTAAAGAGCTCTTAATCTATGATTATAGACTTAAACTGCTGTCAATCTTTATTTGACTAAACAAGGACATCTATGGGCGCGATTAAGGAGAAGATTGAGTCTGCACTGCTTGATGCAGTGAGTGCAATAGAGTTTTTACAAAGAGAAGAGGGTGTTTTCTTTATCGAAAATTGTGCCTTAAGGATTGCCGCTTGTTTCCAAAGGGGAGGAAAACTCCTGATTGCCGGTAATGGAGGCAGTCTTTGTGATGCGATGCATTTTGCAGAAGAGCTAAGTGGTCTATATAGAGAAAAAAGACCTGCCATGGCAGCAATAGCGCTTTCAGATCCGGGCCATATGAGCTGTGTTGCAAATGACTTAGGATATGATAAAGTATTTTCTAGAGCAATTGAAGCCTTTGGAAAGCCAGAAGATATTTTTATAGGCCTTACGACCAGTGGCAATTCTCCAAATATTGCAGAAGCTGTGCGCGCCTCCAAAGAAAAAAACATGGAAACGATTGCCTTTCTTGGAAAATCTGGTGGTATTCTTAAAGGGATGTGCGATTTGGAAATTATCGTGGGTGGTTTCCGCTATTCAGACAGGGTACAGGAAGCTCATATGACAGCGATCCACATTATTATTGAAATGGTAGAGAGCCTAATGCTCCCTTCTCTACAAGAAAAGCAACCATTGATACAATCTCATGTCTCTTGAATCCTATGTTATCGATATTATCGAAGAGCGAAAAAAAGCTCCTTGCTTTGCAAGGATACTTGCCCTTGCAAGTCAGGCTTTTCATTTTTGCGTCAAACTGCGCCACTCTCTCTACGATAGAAAGATTTTCAAAATTCATGATCTAGGAGCATGTGTAGTAAGTGTCGGCAATATCGTCTCAGGTGGCACCGGCAAAACCCCTCTCATAGAGCTTTTAGCAAATCAGTTAAAGGATGGGGTCTCCATCATTACAAGAGGCTACCGTTCTGAGATTGAAAGGTCCGGTAAAGTGGCTCTTGTGTCTAAAGGACAGGGTCCTTTAGTAAGCGTCGAGCAGTGTGGAGATGAAGCTTTTTGGCTAGCGAGTATTACTACAGCATCTATATGGGTCGGTAAAGATAAAGTGGAGAGCTCTACACAGGCAGTTGAAAGTGGATCTAAGATATTACTTATTGATGACGGTTTGCAGCATAGGCGCCTTCATAGAGATATCGAGATCATTTTGCTTGATGGTAAAGATCCTTGGGGTAAAGGAGCTTTCTTGCCGAGGGGTTATTTAAGAGACTCTCCAAGTAGATTAAAGGTAGCAGATCTTATCGTGGTAAGTAACATAGAGCCAGGAAAGCCTTGGGAAGATTTGGTTAAGAAAATTCGCGTTTTTAGCGGAAGTCCGGTGGTAAGAGTTCATCGAAGTTACACTATCGAAAAGGGCTTTAGTTTTACTAAAGTGGGTGTTTTTTGCGGAATTTCCAAGCCACACCACTTTATAGATGCTGTTATATCCCTTGGAAAAACTATAGTGGATAACTTAATCTTACCAGATCATATGGCGCCCAGTATTTCCTCTCTGCAGGTTTTTGCAAGATCTTGCAAAAACAGGGGAGCTACTGCTATAGTTTGTACAGAAAAAGACTTTGTTAAGCTTCCAGGGGATCTTGTTTTAGAGATTCCTATTATCGTTTTGCAAATGCGTAGTGAAATAGCCGAAGGCAAAGAAGATTGGGATGCGTGTATTGAGAAAATTTTGAGAAAGGCCGAGCGTTTTTCTCATAGCTTT
The DNA here is from genome assembly GCA_026398435.1 of Chlamydiota bacterium. Classification (GTDB taxonomy): domain Bacteria; phylum Chlamydiota; class Chlamydiia; order Chlamydiales; family Rhabdochlamydiaceae; genus VGMB01. Next base: position 49,775 of record JAPLSW010000054.1, read on the forward strand.
AAGGAACAAAAAAATGAGTAAAGAAATCACCATAGTACTTCCCAAGCTAGGGGAGAGCATAGTCAGCGCAACAATTGTACAGTGGTTTAAAAAAGAAGGGGATGATGTAGCTCTCGATGAACCTCTTCTTGAAGTATCAACAGATAAGGTAAATAGTGAAATTCCCTCACCGGTTGCTGGAAAACTCATTCGTATACTTGCTTCAGCTGATGAAGAGCTTCAAGTAGGAGATCCTCTTGCTAAAATTTCCTCTGTATCAGCCCTAGAAAAGGGTGTGGCTTCTGATTCTCCAAAAGAAACTTCGGTGGTAGCCTCTATCCCGACAACTGGCGAAATGAGAGATTTTTATTCTCCAGCAGTTCTAAGGGTTGCTTCAGAGCTCGGAGTCAGTCTTGATGAGATGAAAAAGATCTCCGCTACTGGAGCCGGTGGCAGGATTACCAAACAAGATATTGAATCTTACTCAATGAAAAAAACATCGGTAGGGGCGCTACCCCCGGCACCTTCTTGCTCTAAGCCGGCTCCTTGCTCTATGGGATCCGATATAGAAAGGCTCAAAATGACAGGGATGAGAAAGGCCATCGCTGATAATATGGTGAAATCATTTTATCAAGCGCCCCATGCGACACTTGTCAGCGAGGTCGATGTGTCGGAAGTGCTTAAAGTGATCGCTCAGCAGAAAGAACCCTTCCTTGCAAAGCATGGGGTAAAACTTACTATCACAAGTTTTGTAGCAAAGGCTATATCTAGAGCTCTTCAAGAATTCCCTTTAATCAATTCTTCTTTAGATCAAGATACTATCCTCGTAAAGAAATTCGTAAATCTCGGAATTGCAGTGAGCATTGATCAAGGGCTCATTGTTCCTGTGATCAAGAATTGCCAAAAGCTCAATATCGTAGAAATTGCTAAAGCAATCAGTGATATATCGGTTAAAGCAAGGACCGGAAAACTTTCTCCAAGTGATATAGCAGACGGTACAATTAGTATGACAAATTTTGGCATGTCGGGTGTTGCTATTGGTATTCCAATTATTCGCTTCCCAGAAGTGGCAATCATCGGTATCGGAGCGATTCAAAGAAGGGTAGTGGCTCTTGAAGGAGATTTAATGGCTATCCGCTCTTTAATGCACGTCTCCCTCACTTTTGACCATAGGGTTCTTGACGGTATGTATGGATGTGGATTTTTAGCAGCTGTAAAAAAACACCTAGAGCACGATCTTAAATTAGAATAAGAGACTGTCTTAGATTTTTTAGAAGAAACTAAAAAGGACCTCTTTCGAGGTCCTTTTTTTTATCGCAAAAATCACCCCTCAGCAGAAGAATACCCGGCTATACCATCGATCATATAGAGGTTCTCAGACTTGATCATATCGTAGCCATGTTTTTCTAGCTCTTCCATGAGTCCTATGATTTCCATTTGGGTAATAGCTTGCCCTTTTCTCTTATGCATAAATCTGCAGCGCCACTGCTCAACGCAGGTAGTTTCGGGATGGCCATTTGGCCAAACTCTAACTCCACGGTTGGTGATCATTTTTAAGGAAAGATCGACAGTTTCTATAGAAGTTGCTTTTTTTATGAAGGGTTCTGCTTTTTCTTTGGCGTAGACATAGATGTCGGTACCTACGAGAATTCTTTCAGACTCAGCGTGGTAGTGCTCTGTTACAAGCGGTGTGATCTTGCGATTTTCTTGGTATACGATGGATTTAAGTGTTGAGGGCTTTTCTCCTAAGAATTTACAAATTGCTTGCGCAAATTCTTTGGTCCCTACTTTTTTCTTGCTTTTCCCTTCGGTAAAAATATCGTAGGTATGGATCCCTTCTTCGAGGGTTTTAAGCCATGCATTATGAATTCTCTCAGCAATACGCTCTTGTCCTAAATGAACGAGCATCATAACTGATGCCAGGAGCAAACCTGAGGGGTTAGCCATATTTTGTCCGGCTCTTCTGGGAGCAGATCCATGGATAGCTTCGAACATAGCCACTGTATCCCCAATATTGGCAGAGCCTGCAAGGCCGACAGAACCGGAGATTTGCGCTGCTACATCGGAGAGGATATCTCCGTATAGATTGGGCATGACAATAACGTCAAAGGCTTCAGGGGTGTCTGCAAGTTTAGCCGCTCCAATATCGACGATCCAATGCTCGTTTTCGATCAGTGGATATTCTTTGGCGATCTCATCAAAGACTTTATGGAAAAGTCCATCAGAGAATTTCATGATGTTATCTTTAGTAAAGCAAGTCACTTTTTTTCTTCCATAGTGTCTTGCATACTCGAAGGCATGCCTTACGATTTTTTCACATCCATGACGGGAAATGAGCTTTATAGATTCGCAAACGCCGGGCGTTTGCCTGTATTCAATACCCGCATAAAGGTCCTCTTCGTTTTCCCTTACGATGACAACATCCATATTGGGGTGTTTTGTTCTTACAAAAGGGGCGTATGATACGCAGGGACGGATATTGGCAAAAAGCCCAAGAGTTGTTCTGATAGTAACGTTGAGACTTTTAAACCCTCCCCCTTGAGGGGTGGTTATAGGGGCTTTTAAAAAAGCGTTTGTTCTTTTTATGGTTTCCCAAGAAGAATCTTCAATCCCGGTGGAGTGACCGGAAAGGTATACTTTTTCTCCAATTTCAATTTTTTTGTAGTCGAGAGGCGCCCCTGCCTCATCTAACACATGCAGAGTGGCTTGCATGATTTCTGGGCCGATTCCATCTCCATAAGCTATCGCAACAGGTATTTTTGACGAGGACATAAAGACGTTCCTTTTCTATAGTGATATAAAAAATTGTTTTACGAGATTTAACTGAAGACTTCAAGCTAAATTCCAAATGCTCTATAGTATGTACTAATATGAGGATGCAATGTTAAGAAATCTTTTTACTGATGCCCAAAGATATTTGGATCATTTTTTTCGAGAAATAGACCTTGATCGTGTTGAGCAAGTCGTAAAGACTTGCCAGGCATGTGAAGGTCTTATCATTTTTACAGGTGTTGGTAAAAGTGGGATCATCGCTGAGAAAATTGCGATGACTCTCATATCAACCGGGACAAGAGCCCTGTATCTTCCTTCGATGAACTTTCTCCATGGAGATATCGGTATTGTTTCAGAAAAAGATATCCTAGTTATGATCAGCAAAACGGGAGAAACTGAAGAGCTTTTGAATCTTGTTCCCTTCATAAAAAGAAGAAAAGCAAAAATCATAGCTATTGTTTCTAAGCAGGAAAGTCGCCTTGCCAAAGAAAGTGACCTATCGGTTTTTCTCCCCGTTGAAAAAGAACTATGCTCTTTCGACCTTGTCCCAACAACATCGACCGCCGTTCAGCTGATCTTTGGAGATATATTAGCTGTCGCCCTAATGAAAAATAGGGGATTTGCCATGGAAGATTATGCGCTTAATCATCCGGCTGGTGCTATTGGAAAAAAACTCATGGTCACAGTAAGAGATTTAATGATCGATAAAGAAAATGTGCCCCTTTGCGGCCCACAGGATAAGCTTGTTGATGTTTTAGTTGAGCTATCGAATAAAAAATGTGGAGCCCTCCTTATTGCAGGAGAGGAAAGGCAACTGCTTGGCATTTTCACGGATGGGGATTTGAGACGCTCTCTTCAAATGAAGGGGTCAAGTGTTCTTGAGGAGACTATGGGAGATCTTATGAATAGTGCAGCCACCTCTCTTCCACCGGATACTCTAGCCTGGGATGCATTAAAGCACATGCAGAAAGACTCGAGAAAGTGGGTCATGGTGCTTCCTGTTTTAGAAGAAGGAAAAGTTGTCGGCATACTCCGTATGCATGACCTTGTACAAGCTGGAATTTCTTAAAATATAAGAGGGTGAGTTGTCAGATCCGTTTTCTTTTCCCATGGCGGATATTTTAGGAAAAGCAGAATCTGTGTTTGTTCTGTTTGTAAGCGCATGTCTTAGCTGTTTCTATAAAAAGAAAATCTCTCCCGGTCTTGTTTTTTTTACCTTTGCCTGTTCTATGGGGCTTTTTGGGATACTTCCTTCTAAATTACTTATGAGCTCCCTTGTTAATAAAGTTACATTTTCTCTTGTATGTCTCTATTTAGTCATCCTAGCAGCGCTTCATACAGGATGCATTGAGAATATTTTAGAGAGTATTTTTAAAGCTTCGAAGGGAAAGTCTCTTAAATTTTATATAGGTCTAACCGCTTTTGCTTCTTTTTTCCCTTCAAAGCGTATCCAAAAAGAGCTGTCTGGTTTTTTACGAAAAAAAAATGCAGTAGCTGATAATGCCACCCATTTTTTATTTCCTATTTTTTTTGTGTTAGCCTCTTCACTTACCCTTATGGGATCTGTGACTAATTTGGTTTCTGATCATATTACCGGAGAAATTTTAGGAGCTAAGCACCGGGGTTTTTTCACCTATGGACCAATCTCTTTTTCCTTGTTTTTTGCTAGTTTTCTCTTCTTTTTCTATGTAATTAAAATGCAGGCAAGGCAAGGGCTTATCGCTCGATTTGTCGCGCGCTTGCCATACAATAAGAAAGAAAGAGATGTTTCCCCGTTAATGGAACGATCCTCTATTACTGAGATAGGGGATAACTTTTCTTCAAGCGCCTCCTCAAGAAGTTTTGCACATAAGCATCACGGTATAGAGGGATATCCTTTCAAGTTCCCTTTAAGAGTAAGACTTGGAACAATGATTATTTTTCTCTCGATGCTTGGACTCACAGCTTTTGGATTGCCATTGATTTGTGTAACGCCTACTTGTGCAGTCCTTCTTTTTTTTCTGGGTGCCTTTGAAAAAAAAGCCGTTTTTGCCAAGCTTCCTTGGGATGTTTTTCTTTTAGTTATCGCCAGTTTTTTATTTTGTCATGCATTTATAGAAACAAAGCTCCATTTACTCATAGCGTATAAGCTTGACTTCCTTCAGGGAATGCTGCCTCAGGTGACCTTTTTTCTTTTTGCTTCGGCACTTCTTTCTCTATGCATTCCGTCTGTTATGGTAGTGAGTTTTTTGCTGCCGATAGCCATATGTTTAGTTCCAAGTAATAGCACCTCATTCATGCAGTTAATTATTGCAGCTGTAACGCTCGGTAGTTTTTTTCTTTTTCCTAAAAAATCGATCGTATCTTTTGACAAAAGAGATCATTCTTTAAAGCAGCACGCCACTCTTATAAAATTGCAGCTACAGTGGATCTGTATCGTCTACCTGGTTTTTATTGTTCATATTTTTTTTCTATAAGGCCTATTGATTAGTTTGTCTTAAAAAAATACAATTGGTTTTTTTGATCAAAGGAACAATTTATGACAGCAGGAAGCCTAGCTACAATTCTCATACTCTTAGTGTTTGTTTTAGGGTATATCGGTATCGTTTTAGAACACATTATTAAAGTCAGCAAAAGCGCAATCGGACTATTGATCGCGGTATTTTGCTGGGTGATATATCTTGCTGCAAGCGGCCGGCCTTTAGCGGAAGATTTACAAGAGCTTGGACACCATGTATCAAGTGTATCTCAGATCATCTTCTTTCTTATGGGAGCCATGGCACTTGTTGAACTCATTGATTCTCACAAGGGGTTCAAAATTGTCACAGATGTGATCCATACCTCTTCTCGTAGAAGGCTGCTTTGGACAATTTCTTTACTAACGTTCTTTCTTTCAGCGATTCTTGATAACTTAACGACAACGATTTTAATGATTTCGCTTTTAAGAAAACTTGTAAAAGATCCTAAAGAAAGGGTTTCTTTAAGTTGCATGGTGGTGATAGCCGCAAATGCCGGTGGCGCTTGGACTCCGATTGGAGATGTGACAACAACCATGCTTTGGATTGACGGGCAAATTTCAACTTTTGCTGTGATGAAATATTTGCTGGCTCCAAGCTTTATCTCTATGATTGTACCTCTTCTTTGGTTCTCTTATAGTTCTAAAGGAAATTATCCTAATCTCAAAGAAAATTTAAGGGATGAAAGGGCTGAGCCAGGCGCGAAAATCGTGTTTTACTTAGGCATTGGGGGGCTTGTTTTTGTCCCTATTTTTAAGACTCTTACCGGACTTCCTCCCTTTATGGGCATCTTACTTTCCTTAGGACTTCTCTGGGTAGCAACAGATCTTATCCACCACAAATTTGAAAAAAGGGACCATCTTAGAGTGCCCTCTGTCCTTTCGAAAATTGACACCTCCTCAGTACTCTTTTTTTTAGGAATACTTCTTTGCGTAGATGCCCTTCAGACAGCTGGAATTCTTCAGGCGCTGGCTGGCTGGCTTGATAAAACTGTGGGAAATCTCCCTCTTATCGCTACTTTAATCGGCATTTTTTCAGCAATTGTAGATAACGTACCGTTGGTGGCTGCTTGTATGGGGATGTATTCTCTTGAGCAATTCCCGATGGATCACTCTTTTTGGTTGATGATTGCTTATGCAGCTGGAACAGGAGGGAGTCTTCTTATTATTGGGTCGGCTGCAGGCGTTGCCATGATGGGAATGGAGAAAATGGATTTTGTTACCTATATGAAGAAGGCGACAATTCCTGTTCTACTTGGATTTCTGCTTGGAATGGGATCTTATCTTGTCTTTTTTTATTAGTTTTTAGGCGCAAAAATGCAAGTAAAAAACTGCCATTTACATAGGGGGAATGGCGGTGAAACTTTTTTTTAAATCAGATCCTTAAACAGAAAAAAATGGGTGTTTAAGAAAAGTCGCTTGCGATAAATCCCCTAAGTTTTGTATGTTATTGCCTTCTTGATGACGATGATCGATAAGAAAAGTCGAAGTGAAGAAATAGTGAAGCTGATAAAGCTCACACAGTTGTTTTGACAGTAGAAGAGAAATGACGAATTAAA
>JAPLSW010000039.1 GCA_026398435.1 Chlamydiota bacterium
AGGGGCGAATAGGGCGGCTAGTATTTTCCCTGTTGCATCGTCTACGCACATTAGTAGCGTACACTTAGGAGCACGACCTTCAAACCAGTCGTGCGGAGATCCATCTATTTGGACTAATTCCCCCTCTCTAGACCTCCTTTCCCTGAGCTGATATACACGCTTTCTTTGCTTCCTTTCAGGGTTCCACAGACCGTCCTGAATCATCAGCTTTCGGACTACTGTAAGGGAGATTTTCAGCTTATGAATTTCTATTAGCTTTTCATGGGCTAATAAGGGGCCAAAATCGCGATATTTTTCACGGATGTAGGCTAGGGCTAAATCCTTGAGGGATTCAGCGACGAACGCTAATCCCTAGAAGTTCAGCGACTTGTGTTTGGTTTAAAATTTTCTCTTTTTAGCTTTAAAAACGCATCCGAGCGTTCTAGTTCATTAATACTCATAATGATATGTCCCTTTTTCATGTTAATCACCTCCCGGTAATTAACTTTTTAATAATAGAAAGGGGACATTTCTAAAAAACTAAAAGGTGACATTTCTAAAAAACTTTAACATGATAAAATAAACATTTTACAATTAAATTAATATTTGCTATAATCATTGTATAATTCATCACTAAATAATAATTGCGTAATTATGACTATTACAGCTTGTGAATCAATAAGTAGTTCTGAGGTGGAAAATCTTTTCGCAAAAGGAAAGATTTTTTTAGATTCCTCTAGGCTTGACAAAGCCTTTATTGTATTACAAAAATGCTATGATCTAGCCCTTACCTCAAAAATGTTCAAGATCGCTGCAGAGGCGAGTCTACACTTAGCGGAAATTTATAATAAAAAAAGAGACTTTTCCAGCTGTCGTTTAAGCTTTATTCAAGGGTATGATCTTACCCAAGGAACGCCTTATGCAGAAGCTCTTCCTCTTGAGCAAAATGAATACGCCATTTCTAGGACAGCCGCTTTAGGCACTACAAGTATTGGAGAGTGTATGGCTCTAGCTCTATACCACCCAGAGTCAAAAACCATCGCTTTAGCACATATAGATGTTAGAACCTCAGCTGAGAGCATTGAAGCATTATTATCTAAAATGCCTGATGGAAAACTCGAGGCCCATATCATCGGAGGATCTGCTGATAAATTGCTCAGGGAGACCTCTCTTGGTAATTTGATAAAAACGGAAGCCGCTTTAGCCAAAAGAAAAGATATTACTCTAGAAGAGCATGCCCTCGACAGCCCTCATACAACAGCTTTTGTAATGGATTTAGAGGGGCGCATTCACAATGACACAATTCCCTCGATGGAATCTCCCCATCGTTTTTCTCGAAGTGGCCTTGCATCGTTTTCAGAGGAATCTCGTCCTTTAAGACAGGCGTATAGTGAAAGTGACGGTAGAATGGTTGAAAGTCCAATAGAAATCACTGAAGATGTGGAAAAAGTCTTAGCTACCTATCAGCCTCTCAATGAAGATGCAATTATGAAAATCTATGCTGGAGATAGGCTGTCACCAAGCCTCTTTTTAGCAGAAGAAATTATAGCGCTTAGGGCCTTGCAAAAATAAGAACTCTCTTAAAGAAAGATGGAATCTTTCCGATAAAAATTGCTTTGTCGTCACAGTGCATGCTCTTAATGAAGAGCACTGAAAATCCCATCGGCTCTGCTTTTTGAGGCAGATCCGAAAGGGATTTGTTTTTTATCTTTTATCGCCTCGAACTTTTAAGCAAAAGCATTTTGTAATGGTGTCCATCAAAATCAAAGTGGGCATTTCCTTGAGGATCATACTCAATACCATCGGTCCTTAGCTCAGGTAAGGGGGTAGGGGCAGCTTCTTTTTCCTCTAGAGCCGGAAATTCAGAGGGGGATTCTCTGGTGAGATGGAAATAATCGGCAAACCTTGTCAGGGGTCTTGCATAGTAATGGAATAGAACACCTTTAGAATCTACCGTTGCTTCAAGCATGTATTTTTTTCCATCGATTTCCAAAACACTTTCTGATTGTTTGCAGAGCTCCCCAGAAGTTCTTTCAAGGATGGAGTGTTTGGAGTAGTGATCGGTAAATATAATGCTGAGCATTTGTTGAGGGAACCGATGTCTTAAAATCATCTCAGCTCGTGGAAGTACATGACCCGCCGCTGACCCATATCCATAGTAGTCAAGTCCTGCCTCTGGAGACTCATTCCAAGCAGCTACTCGGGGGGCAAGAGAAATTCCCCGTAAAAATGGGCTTGCTTTCTGTACCACGTGTGTGGAAGCTCTACTAGCTTTTTCAGGAGCTGATCCTGCAGCGGCAGAGGCATAAGCTTCAGGCTCTTCTTCAGGTTCTGCTAATATAGTAGGTACTTTGCAAGAAGTGGAGGATCCACTAGCGGCTACTCCGGCCTTATGTGAGGGTTTTCCCTTTCCTCCAGCTTTTTTACCAGATGGGGATTTTACAGATTTTTTTGTTCTTAATTGAGCCTCTAAAGTTAGTTGCTGTTCTTTTTCCCAAAATCTGTAGAACGCTAGAGACTTAAAATCCTCTTTTGATCCCTGTAAAATAGTCATAGGATCGGGATAGCGCTGGAATTTTACTTTTGAGGCCGATGTGGTTTTTAGTGTCTCCAAACACTTATATAAACGACGGTCGATACCTTCTTCCAAGCTTACTTCCGTTAAAGAAGATAATTCACCCGGCCTAAATAAAGTTCTTAAGGAAAGTTCTATCTTTCGGATAAGCTCATAGGTATCTGCTGACTCTTCTAACCAGTCTTCTCCCATAAGAGCGCTCAGTCTAGAGAGAAGTTCTCCTGAGGATAGCATTCTTACGCAAGGAATCCCTGTACTCAGGTAGTGATCTCTCTCTTCAAGTAGGGAAGAAAATAGAGGTATAAGGGGTTTTTTTGCTAAATACTCATGAAATTGATACATACGAGGTCGGGGGGATTGAATGACCTCAAGACTTGCAAGTGTTATATCGATCTCTTCTCTTGATGTGTGAAAGGAATAGATAGAATCATTTTCTAAAGCACATGCATAGAGGATTTGTGCGATCAATTTACAATCGGGATTTAAAGATTCCAAGAAAGGCTCTAATTGCTCTTTTGAGGGGATTAGCTCAGATGGTATTTGAATCTTACCTCCTTCTACTTTGAAGTCGCTAAAAAAAAGTAACATGAATATAGAAAAGTCATCTGATATGGAAGAGGTCATCATCCTGTCAAAGAGTCTATTTACAGGGGCTGCATCTATAATAAAACAGAGGGGTAGTTTTTTTTCTGCGGTGATTCCATGTAGGATCTCAGGGAGAGCGTCTCGGAGCTCCCTCAGTAAAGGAGAACTAGTAAGTCTTGAGTGAATGAGAACCCTAGGATATATCATTCCAAAAAATAAGGCTTCTAATTGGAGGGCGTTTTTTAAGTTTACCGCTTCTATTATAATGCATTTAATTTTTTTCTCTGGTGAAAGGTCTCGATTTTCTTCTAAAGAATTTATAATAAAATCTCCGATAAAGGAAACTCTTCCTCGTGATATAGGAGATAGTTCTCCTATAGAGCGAAATTGCTCTCCGAGTCTGGAAATGATTGCGATGGCTTTGGAAAACTCCCCCTTTTTAAGTTTGGTAGAGGATAAATCTGCAAGCCCCCGTTGTATTACTGGAGAGGTTTGTATCGTAGTTACAGGAGAAGCCATTTTTTCACCAATGTTAGTTTTAATTTGTGGTATTATATCATTAGCTTGCTTTGTTTAGTATAAATATTATTTTTTGAAAATAAGCTATTATAATTATTTAATTTATTGAATTGGAAGTTGTGGATTCGTTCTAAATAGATGTTTTTTGCATTTGAAGAGTTTGGTCAGCACGCTCATATTCGCAGTATCGCAGGTGAAAACTAGCTTACATAAGAGCTCTAAAATAATATTTTTTCCTTTACCGATAAATAGGCACGTATAGTAAAGTTTTTTTAGAGCAAAAGGAGAGTGTATGATTCAAGCATTCAAGCATTCAAGCATTCAAGCAATTCTAGTAGTCTCAAGCCTCTTTAGCGTGCAAGGATATTCAGATCCTTGGAATCCCGATCCAGCAACATCAATCAATGCTTCCTCTCAATCTAATAGCCCCTCAGTTTTTTCTTCTTGTGACAGTTCTGGCAACTTTCTGGCTACATGGCTAGATAGCAGCGCCAATGTTCCTTATTATTCGATCTATACTCAGAGCACCGGCCCCTGGAGCTCTCCCGCGACTATTACGAGTGCATCACCGGGTGCCTCCGGCACTATGGTCTTTTCTTCTTTTGATAGCTCTACCGGAAATTTTCTTGCGACATGGCAAAATTCAAGTGACAATACCCCCTATTTTTCTATTTATG
>JAPLSW010000068.1:0-11491 GCA_026398435.1 Chlamydiota bacterium
ACTTCTTAGTTACTTGGAGAAGTAGTACATCTCCCAATAACGGGAGCTACTCTGTTGGCAATCTTACTCCCTCCCCCCTATGGACTTTTCCTGTAAATATCCCTAGCGCCCTTCCTAATGGTCCTGTTTTTTCCTCTTCCGATAACAATGGCAACTTTCTTGTTACTTGGTACGATGGTACGAGCACTAATGCCGCTTATTCAATCTACACTCACAATACTCTTACATGGAGCTCGCCCGTTTCTATTGCAAACTCCGCCCACAATGGTGCTGTCACCTCCTCATTTGACAGCTTGACAGGTAACTTTCTCATAACGTGGAGAAATACTACTGACAATACCCCCTACTATTCAATCTACAACCCAAGCGCCACACCGCAATATACAGCGCAATCTCCGGTATCTTCGGTAGGTGTCATTGTTAGTGCTGGTGATATCTTTTCTTCTTACTCTCCAGTTTCAAGCAGCTTTCTTACGACATTCGTAAGCGGGGGATTACCCTTCTATACATTCTACAGTGGAACTCCTTCTCCATCGCCCGTGCAAGCGCCGGGCAACTTCCGAGGAAAGCAAAAAGTCAATAACTTCGGAGTGGTAAGTGAAAGATATAACTCCCTTTCTTGGGAATCAAGCACAGGCGCTGAATCCTACAGGCTGTATCGTAATGGCCTGCTTATCGCTACTCTTGGAGCAAGTAGCACTTCGTATGATGACCATAACCAACCAAAAACCACTCAGATCTATACTCTGACAGCGGTAGGAGCTGGAGGGGCTGTAGCCTCAACTACCATAAGTGTAGGAAAATAAGCTGCGAAGTAGCCGCGTGCACAAGAAATCGAATTTCCCTGTGCACGTCATAGAGAACACGTTCCACATATAAATCATTTCTTAAGCGGAAGAAGCTTGCCCTAAGTCTTTACACTTTAGATTCTCTATCTCTTGGAGTAGGAAATCTGAAAGCTCAGGATCTTCTGCAGCAAAACAGAAAATATTTCAAAAAAACATTCACTAAATTAAAAAACAAATTAGAACTATAATAATAATTAATTTACTACTATTTTTATGTTTAATTAACTATAATTAACTCTGAAGCGTTAATTATATTTTGGTATTATGCTAGACTTATAAACTCAAATAAAAGGCAATATATGACAACTTCCACAGGACTAGTAGTACCTCCACAACATTCCCTACACAGGGAAGTTGGAGGGGATGAACAATTAGCTCCAGGAACCCTATTTCCTCCTGCCATCCGAGCCGCTATAGGAATGGGTCATGATCATGCCAAGGCCCTTTCACTAGAAGGGCGCGTAGGCCCCCAAGCTGCACTCCCAGTTCAACCACTACCCACCTCTGTTGCTGAGAAAAAATTTGCTAAGCGCTTTGGCATTGAACGTACGATCGCCGACCTAACTACCAATCTAATATACCCACGAGACCGTCTTAAAGCTCTTGCAGCTGTTCAGAATAATAACAAAGCCTTTACGTTTTTGGACTCAAGTTTCCGAGCCGACTCTACTATAGTTCTTGCCTCTATTCAGAAAAACGATGCATCTCAACTTCCGTTTGCCGACTCCAGCCTTAAGGAAAACCCAATTTTCATGCTTGAGGCGACTAAGATATATCACGGAGCTCTTCGCTATGCCAGCATTCACCTTAGAAGAAACCCTCGTTTCATGCTTGATGCAGCTAAGATAGATGCCAGAGCACTTCACTATGCTAGCCCATCACTTAAAGAAAACCCTGCTTTTAGGGATGCTGCCGCTAAAATAGCTGGCCGTGAAATTGAGCCTGCCCCTAAGGTAAAATCCAGAGCACCCGAGGCTTTAACTCTTCTTGCTTTAAAACATTCAGCTCTAGCACCTCAAATTACTCCTGTTGCCCATACACACCTATTAGACCTAATTGCACTGCTTCCAGACTCTTTGGATGATCTTATGGAGGATCATCCCCTTATAGATAGGGGTGATGCAGCAGGCGCGGGGGTCCCAAGCGCACCTCCTCCGGTAGAGAGCCTGCCATCTTCAAGTTCAACTGCCGGCAAAAAAAGACGAAGGGAACCAGATCATAGAGTGAAGAAGGATCTAGTACCAGTTGCCCCTGCTGGGAAAGGAGATCGAGATGGCTTAATTACTAGAAGAGATGCGGTTGGAATAAAAAAGCCTGTTTATCTAGTTCCTTATTCAAGCACAGATTCCTATCTAGGGAAAGATGAAGCCGCGGCTCTTACCAAATATTGTTTAGCTCATGTTAGCGTAGAACCTGAGCATGCTGAAGCTTACAAGCGTGCTATATCTAAGGTACTGGATATCTCTAAAGTCGATGATGATCTTGGCCTGCACTTAAAAGATTACGCTGCGATGATGGAAAGCCCCATTGGACTTCCTACTTTTCTCCACGTGGGACACATTAAAGAAATGGGAGACAATTTAGGGGTTTTTGCCCGAGAAGCCATCTCTGCGAATACCTTTCTGGGTTGTTATTCTGGAAAATTCGTGCCCAGCAGCACTGTAGTTAATTTTAATTATGCAGTTAATATTGATGACTATTGTGTCGATGCGGCCGATGAAGGGAATTATCTCCGTTATGCCAACCACTCTGCAGAGCATCCAAATGTAGAAATGAGATATGCTTCTTATACTGATGAAAAACAAAAGAAAAAACTCATTATCGCCTTTTATTCCATCCATCCTATTCCCAAAGGAGAGCAGCTCCTATTTCCCTATGGAGACGCCTATGATTGGAGCCATCTTCCTGAAGGAAAACCATCTGAGGTAACTCCACAGACTTTTATGTTGAATACGGAGACAAACAGCATCTCAAAAATTTCTGCTCGTGTAAGAAAAAAGGCTGAATAATTTCTTAATCCTTAAGAAGCAGGCTCTAGCTCTTTAGACTTTAGATCGTGTATTTCTTTAAGTAGGTAATCCGAGAGCTCAGGGTCTTCTGCCTCTAGCCACTGCCGGAGGTTGTCTGTGACTCTTGTGATGTCATCGATATAAAGACTCGGATCTTTTCTTGTAGGATCTAGGCGGTATCTACCTACATCGATCTGAAGAGGTTTTCCCTCACATATCCCAAAATTGGTATTGATATCTGGATCTTTATCATAGATCCCAAGACTTGATCTATAAGCAAGAAAATAAATGAGCTCCTTTACGCACTCTTTGATCTCAGCCTTTTTACCAAGAGCGAGCATTTCTTTGACGGCCGGATAAAATAGATCGGCTTTTTTCTGAAGTAAAAACTCCATAGAGTCCATGTCGATACTGTATTTAATGCGGATCTTATCAAAAAGGGTGATCTTCTGGTGCAATAGGTCGGTTTTATTTAAATGAACGTATATAAGACCTGTCTGTTCTTTAAGCTGCTCGTAGGCGATCTTATAGCTAATAAAGTCTCTAGAAAGATCTTCGAATTTACTCTTCATCTTCTCTTGCTTGTAAGAATCTAGTATCGGCAATTTTACAAGCCACTCAGGAGGACGAAGATGTTGCAACCTGAAAAATTTCAGCACGTATTTATCATCTGCTGAGACAAAAGCATAACACTGCGCCCCCTTACCTAAATAATGAAAGGGCTGGTCTAAAATCGTCCGGATAGAGTCAAGTTCAGTACTTGTTAAAGGAAGAGTTTCAAACTCTTTATGATACGCCATGTCAGAGGTTATTTTACTGAGGGCAAACCCATCGGTTTTGCTTCTGCAAAATTTCTGCAAATAAACACATAGCACTAGAGCTAAAACTACATAAGAAAAGCGCTTAAAAAAAGTTTTCATAAAAAACACCGTTAAATTTTGCTAAAAATCCCTATCTTTTCTTGGCGGGGCGGGGCTTTGCTAAGGGAATAGAATCGTCACTTCTTAAGCAGCGAAGGCCATTAGCTATCTTACGCTCTATGCTTTGTACTTGAGATGAAGACCTACCGAGCTTGCCTAGTTCTTGCAGCTCAGTATAACGAACATATTCTTCAGATCCAAAAGCTATCCCAAAATTTCTCTCTTGCTCAGGTGTCAGCGGCTGCAGAGTTTCCGGGACATCTTTTAATAAGTCTAGAAGTCTTGTCATCAGCTGCCCTATCTCATGTCCATTAAGAACCTGTGCCGGCTTAATAGGCAAATGCCTTAGAGGGGATTCTCTTCTTCTTTTTTCGCCAGATGAACTTGCAGGAGATAGGCTTTCTACCGAAGAAAATGCGCTTGGGGCCCCGGCGCGCACTACCGGCGATGGCTCCCCAAGCGAAAGATTTTCAGGTAGATCAGTAAGCGCTCCTGCAGCATGGAGCAAGGGAGACAAACCCAAACAGGGGCCTGCAAGCCCCGCATCACCGGCTCCGCACGGTGAGACCTCTGTTAAATAAGATAGATCAAGGGAGGAACTTCGATTTCGAAAAGGAGGCAAAAAGCTCCCAGAACAACTTGCAGCAAGAGGAAGTAACTCATGATCTGCCGTGGCTCGGGGCTCGGATTGCAACAGGAAACCAGCACTTGTTTGTTCTGCACTAAGGAGGGCTATACTGACAGCTCGCATCTTATCATCTGCCTTTTGAAGGACTATCTCACCTGCTTTCCTTATCACAGCAAAAGAACGTTGCTTCTCTGCAAAGCTTTCAGAAACTCTGGCAGGGCCCTTATGGATTGCATTTGCAGAAGCAATTTTGTCAAATTGACTTTCAATGTCTGCAAGTCTATCGGTAAATTCCCGACGAATTTGTTCGATCCTTCCAATACTCAGGATTTCAGATGCGTTTTCTAACTCCGTATTACACTGAACTAGGAAGTCTTTACAATCCTGCATCCTTACTGTAAACATATCCAAGGGTGGTACACTTGCGCGACTTACACTCATTCCTGCACCAGTTGCAGGTACACATCTGCCGTCATCAGTTCTTTTAGCTCTGCTGTGTCATCGAGCATGATCTTACAAAGCCAACCATCTCTTTCCGGAGAGGTATTGATTTTATCGCAATTATCGAGTAGTGACTGGTTGATTTCTACAATTAGGCCGCTTACAGGAGAGTAAATGTCGGCGGCAGCTTTTGTAGATTCTAAAACGGCAAGCTCTTCCCCCTTCTGGATTTTTTTTCCAAGTTGAGGAAGCTCTATATAGACAACTTCGCCAAGTTCCTTTTGCGCATATAGTGTGATACCTACGGTGCCAATGTCATTTTGGCATACGATCCATTCATGGGATGGGGTGAACTGCATAACGACTCCTTAATTGTTTACAAGGTGGAGATGGCTCCAGAGGCTTGGATGCTGCATGATGTCAAAATAGATAGAGGACACAGAAAAATGTTGGGATGGCCCTTTGTAGCGATTGATCTTATAGGTAAGCCCAAGCCTTGGAAAAGTTTGTGGGTCATATCCATGAAGACAGGAGGACGGAATAAAAAACTTTAGTTGGTAGTCCTTTTTTCCATACGCAACGCTTACAGTAATTTGAGAAGGGTCACAAAGGGCATGGGAATCTTCCGATCTAAAGCGAGTCATCTCCTCTGCCTGTATCCCAAGGACGGGCGTTGCTAAAAAAACAAAGTGGTGGCAAAAGCGCGTAGCAAACCCAGCCACCTTTCTATCGCGCGTATCGATAAAGAGCTCAATGCTATCTCCCTGGCTGTATTCAGGGAAGGAGCTATGCTCGAAAGGTTTTTGAACATCCACCTCTCCGAGGAGCCCCTCTTCATTCCAGAAAAGGGAAACATCAGCAAATTTCTCTTCCCCTAGATGGTGAGACATATCGGGAAGTTGAAAGCCTTGTCGCAGGAATTTTTTAGCTGTATCCTTAGCATAGGGAAGATCGATACCCATCGAAAAAAAATCGATGGGTAGCAAAGGATCAAGAGTTTCAAAAGGGATATCTCCACTCATAGGACAAGAATCTCTTTAGGAAGGGGCTTAATAGAGCCCTTTTCAGAGATCTTTTGGAGAAGATCTTCCATAAGGCGCTTTTTACTTTCTGCAAGGACTAGGTCCTTTATCTTTTTTTCTTCGCTTTCCGCTATGGAAGAAACTTCTTCTTTGCCAAGCAGATGAAAAAAGGAAAGGGTTCCATTTTTTAAAGATAGTATGGAAGACCAGCTGCCATCTTGCATATCAAGTACTTTATTAGAAATAAATAGAGCCCCCTCACTCATGGGAACTTCCCTTTTTGATTTCAAAAGGAGCCACTGCTTATCTACATCTCTTTGGTAAGACGTAGAAAGAGCTACCCACTTAGGACTATCTGGCTGTATTTCCAAATCTATTTTAGCCTGCTTTAGGAAGGCAAGAGGTCGATAGGTAACGTAGAATGACAGGCTCTGCTTTTGCTGGGGCGTTGGCTGCACTCCAAAATGCTGAGAGTACTGCTCCTCAATAGCTTTTAATAAATCTCCAAAGGCGAATCGCCCCACAAGATCCTGAACTTCTTTTAAAAGCTTATATTTCCCTTTCTCTGTTTGGTATGTTGCAGGCTCTCTTCTTTTAGCTTCCGGATAGGCCTCTTCAAGCCTTTTTGTAAGGATCTGATCGAGGATCCCATTTCTATTTGCTTCTGCATAGGTTAATAGACGGCAGGCCTTGTCTCGGCTCACTAAAGATATGCTATAGTAACTAACATTATCTTCTGTGTAACAGAGAAGCTTTTGCTGGGAGGCTATTGCTTCTGCACTCGGCGATCCCTCTGAGGAAAGGGGCGCTTTATCAAGAAAACTCATCAATTTATCATGGCTCTCTAAAGCAAAGGGGCTTGTAGCTCCTTTTGTGCTTAAATGGAGCTCTTTTGTTTTTCTTTCAACTCTTTGGAAAGCTTGTTTGATTAACTGGGGATTTTCTTCCAAGATCTTGTTTTGTGCATAGAGATCAACTTCCGATCTCTGTTTGGCCGAAAGATTTTCTAAAGCCACAAAACGCTCGGAGCGGGTCGAAACATTAACTTTTCCAAGTACGGGAAACTCTCTTACAAGCTGTGGCCATCGCCCTTCAGCAAGCTGCCATTCCCAGGTCTGTTTGAGGCTGATTTCTGAGAGGATGTCTTGTTTTTTCACCTCGGCAAAATCTACGACATAAGTTGTCTGTATAAGCTCAGGGGCTCTTTTTTCTATTTCAGCAAGGGAAAGAAATTCTTTAGGGATAGATAGGATATCTCCTCGAGATTTTAGTGTGGAGACACTATCGATATACACCTGAAGCTTGAGCAGGGAGCGGAAATCAGAAGCTTTCATAGCCTGTGGAAGCTCATAAAGATCGATTATTGAGACTTTTTTTGCTAAAGCATACTGCTCAAGAGCAATCTTAGAATCCACTTTCACAATCTTATCTGCATTTTGAAAAAGTTTTCTAAATAAAAGGACATCTTGCCATAGCTCAATACACGAAGACTCATCAACACCAAGGATCCGAATTTGCTGGTAAAAAGCATTGCGCAGCTCCTCAGGAGATTGGCTCTCCTCCGACATCATCTTCAATCCACGGGTTAAATTTTCCATGAGGCTAATTCTCGCCTCTTGCTTGGATACATGAATCCCCTTCTCTTTAGCTAAGGAGGAGGCATTCATAATGAATTGTCCGGCAAGCTCTATATATTTAGGCCCAAGCCACTCCCCTGCTGTATGAAATCCAAAAAGGGCGAGATCGGTATTTTCTAGCTTTGGATCTTTTGTAGCCCATGAAGCTTCAGTTTGCTGGTAGAATAAAATCCGGCGCATCATCTCTGCCGGCACTCTTCTTTGTTTTACGTAAGTATCACAAAGAAGGGAAAATGCCTCAAAGGTCGTTTCTGCCTGATTTTTTTTGATACGAGAAATAACATCGATTAAAGAAGGCTCAAAGCTTGTCCAGACAGACTCGGCAGAAATGAACGGAGCCTGTGGATGGACATAAGACTTAAAGCTTACCGCTTTGATCCATCTATCCTGAACTTCTTCGGCGCATTCATTAATAAACTCGCGAGCCAGCTGCTTACCAAGAGTTGTCCCTAAAATATCTTTTTCAAGGACTCCATCATTAAATAGATTGATCTGGCGGGTCTTTTCTCCAGAGCGACTATCTTCTAAATTCGCAGAAAGAAACTGGGCCATCATTTGGACTTTCCGTTTTTTTAAGGAAGAGCCGTCCAGTAGTTTAGCGATTTCCACATCTTTGACTTGAGCCGACTGAGACATTAGACTGCTAAAGGTCCCAAAAAAGAGGAATGATATCACTATGACAACGGTTGTGCATAAAAAAATCACTTTTTGATAATTGCGAAAAAACTGCAGCATGAAGCTATCTCCTTCTTCTAAAATAAAGGGAAATCTTACTAAGAAATGAGCTTATTACCCAAGTGCAAAAAGAAGATTTCCCTAAAGAAAGTAGATATTTGAAGAATTATCTTACCGTAATGCTTGCTGAGTTTCTCCTTTCTCCAGCAAAAGATTGACTTACAAGACCACTTATTCTTTGTATGATCTGGCCAAGCTCTGCATTTCTAACTCCATGAGCCGAAGCCTGAGCCCCATATTCTGCAAGTATTTGCCTATGAGCCAGCTCAAGCTCTCTTAAAAGCTGATCTCTTGCGTGAACCTCCCCTTCCCTGCGAGCTAGATCCTCTACAACGCGCGAAAGCTCTCTTTGATGAGATTCTAGGGAAGAGGTCGCGAGCCTTATCTGCTCGCCGATTGCCCGATGCTCCTCTAGCCGTGTCAAGGTATGCCTTGGATCTGTTATCTGTGAAATCAAAGACTTTAACTGAGCAATCTGCAGCTCATAGCCTTCTCTAAAAATAGTAGTATCATGACTTACCCTATCCCACAGCTCTCTAGAGGCTCTAATCTGCCCTGTAAACTCTGTAATTTTTGCTGTGAAGGCTTCCCTTCCCTCCATATTCCCTGCGCGAAATGCTTCTAAATATAAAGAGAACTCCTCCCCTATTCTTCTGTAATTCTCATTTTGGACAGAAAACTGGACAATCCCTTCTTGCAAGCGCTCAACTTTCTCTCCTAAAGAGCCATTTTCTCTCGAAAGACGATCTATAGTCTCTGTAAATTCTAGCGATTGCCTGCCTAACTTCTCAGAGGTGTCCTGTAAACTGATATTTTCGGCCATAAGATGATCGATGTGCTGAGAAAATTCCGTTACTTGTCCTCCTAACCTCTCAGACGTTCCATGTAGAGTGGTATTTTCACCCCTAAGATGGTCTATCTGCTGAGAAAATTCCGTCACTTGGCCCCCTAGCCTCTCAGACGTTCCATGTAAAGTGGTATTTTCCGTAGTAAGCCTTTCGACCTCAGTACCAAGGTCCCTGCTACGATCTTCTAATACAAGAAGCTGGTCTCTTAACTGCGCTGCATTTTCTACTCTTTCACGTAAAGAAGCAGCATCTCCTGCAGCATGTATCCCTGCAACGCTCCCGACTACTAGAACAGCCGATAGAGCTGTCACCGGGGGGAGCCCCGTAATAATTCCTGCAACAACCCCAACTACACCAGCTGCGGATGTACCAGTTAGCCCAATCTGCGTAATGAGAGTTACTCTGTCAGGGGGACAGATTCTGCCCATTATAATATCTTGAGGTGAGGGAACAGCTCGTAATAGTCCCTGAAAAAACATCGCAAGATCACGAGTATTATCTATTTCAGCCTGCTCAGCATGTCTATTTCGAATACTAAAATAAGTACAAGGATCTCCTCTAAATTCCTGATATTCTCTCAAAAAGTATTGCATTGGATTTGTGAAGAATCTATTACATCGATCTGCTTGAAACTGTTGGCTCTCTGTTAAACCATTTGCGAGTCTTACTGCCATTGATAGCCCTATTCTTTAAAATTTCTTGATGAAAAATAAACAATAAAATTAAAAATGATATTTTGCAAAATTAAAAATTCGATTCGCAAAAAAATAAAGAGATCTCACTTTGCGATGCCCCCTTATACAGGAGGCAGCTGCTTGTCTTGCGCTGCCAAAAATTTCTTCCTTAAGACAATTTTAAGAATGCCTCCAAGGATCACAAGGACCGCTCCGATACAAGAAAGAAAATTAGGGGGAGATTTGAATACGATCCAGTCGTAAAAACCAGCAAGCACCACAGAAAAATACAGGAAGCTGGCAAGCCGTGATGGGGTGCTCCATTTATAGGCTTCCGCTCTTGAAAGCTGATTTACAATCGAGCCAATAGCAAGACCTGCAATCAGAAAAATCACAACTCCAAGCTTAAACTCCGGCCCCTGCCAAGAACTTTTAACAGCCATGAAAGGAACAAAGCTTGCGATAGCACAAAACCCAAGTAAGACAAGAACGCTAAGTTCTATATTTTCCCCTTTTGCAGAGATCCCAAAGATCACCTGAGAGCCCGCTTGAAAAATTCCTGAGCAAAAACCGACGAGACCAATCAAAGAAAATATTCCCCTATCGGGCTGAAGGATTAGCATTACTCCGACAAAAGAAACCAGGATGCTGATCCAAGTCGATTTGCCGATCTTATTGCCGAGAAAGATCTTTTCAATGAAGGGAATGAATAAAGGCCCGGTATTCAAAAGGGCCATACCATTCATAAGACTTGCCTGCTCGATGTAATAGTAGAAAGTATATTGCGCTCCTAGTACAAAAAAAGCTCGAAAGAGGTTTACTTTAATCGGATAAGATCCAAAATTCTTTTTAAGCCTTCCTATACATGCGTAAAATAAAAGGCACAAAAGAAAAGCTGAGCTAAATCGAAAAAATACAAGAGCTGCAAGTGAGAAGGATCCTTCTGAGAGTTTACCAAAAAGCCCCACAATAGAGAGGCCTGTGGCCGACAGGAGCATATAGATAACTCCTGTCATAAATGATTGTCTTCCCATCACAGAATACTATCCTTGTTTTTTCAAGGAGTATCACGTTAGGCAAATGATTTAAAAGTCTTTTTAGTAAGATTTTGCAAAAATCACCCTTTGCGTGCTTGGCTTACCTGAGATCACACAACGACCCGCCTCTTGAGGATTGTTAAGAGGAATGCAACGTATGGTGACGTTGAGATCTTTCTTAACGATCTCTTCCACTTCAGAATCGCCACTCCAATGACTATAGGCAAATCCCGCATGAGTCTCAGGTTGGTCCGCATTCTTTGGTGTAAAGAATGCATAGAACTCTTCTTTAGAATCTATTTTCTTGGTGTGGGTTTTGCAGTATTTTTCTGCTCTGCTAAGAAGTCCCTCATGAATCTCATCTAAGATAGTAACAATATTTCCTAGGAGCTCCGATCTAGAGCTCATTGTCAGATCTTTGTGGGCTTTATCTCTTCTTGCAATACCGAAAGAGTCATTTACTATGTCGCGAGGGCCGATCTCAATACGCAGTGGCACACCCTTCTTAATCCAGCCCCAAGTCTTTTCTCCACCTCTCATGTCTCTTTGGTCTACTATGACATGGATAGGCTGACCCATATAAGTGACTCCCTTCAAATCAACAGCCAGAGCTTTGCAATAAGACATTACCTGCTCTTTAGTCTCTTCTTTATGAATAATGGGGATGAGTACGATATGCGATGCAGCAATTC
>JAPLSW010000068.1:11499-19486 GCA_026398435.1 Chlamydiota bacterium
ATGGGATGCAGCTATTCGTGGAGGCATGATCAGCCCATCGTCATCGCTATGGGTCATGATCATAGCGCCGATCATACGGGTCGTCATACCCCACGATGTTGTCCAAGCATGCTCAACATTGCCTTCTGCATCGCGGTAACGAATTTCGGCAGCTTTTGCAAAATTCTGCCCGAGGAAGTGGGACGTGCCACATTGCAGAGATTTACGATCTTGCATCATCGATTCTATCGTAAATGTCGATACAGCGCCTGGGAATCTTTCAGAAGGAGTTTTTTCTCCTTTGATGACAGGAAGGGCCATATAGTTCCGCGCAAAGTCTTCATAAATATCGAGCATTCTCATCGTCTCTTCTACAGCCTCATGAGCTGTCGCATGAGCCGTATGCCCCTCTTGCCATAAAAACTCCGTGGTCCTAAGGAACATGCGAGTACGCATTTCCCAACGAACAACATTTGCCCACTGGTTGATGAGAAGAGGCAGGTCTCTATAGGAATCTACCCACTTTGCAAACATCACCCCGATAATAGTTTCAGATGTTGGGCGGACGATAAGAGGCTCTTCGAGCTCTCCCGCTGGCACAAGCTTACCAGCTGCATTTTTCTCTAGCCTATGGTGCGTGACGACTGCGCACTCTTTAGCAAAGCCCTCAACATGTCCAGCTTCCTTTTCGAGTAAACTTAAGGGGATAAAAAGAGGAAAGTACGCATTTTGGTGACCAGTAGCTTTAAACATCCCATCTAAAATCCTTTGCATATTTTCCCAAAGAGAATAACCCCAGGGCTTGATAACCATACATCCCCGTACTGGAGAGTGCTCAGCAAGATCGGCAGCTTTGATCACCTGCTGATACCACTCTGGATAGTTTTCCTCTCTTGTAGGTTCAATTGCGGTTCTTAGCTTTTGGGTCATTTTAGATTTCTCGGGTTAAATATTTTATAAGAATTTTTTGCATTTTTTTCCTGGCGGGTCCTAGATCTTCCATTTTCGCCAAAGGTCCCATAAGAGCATAAGTATTTGCAAACATAGCATCAAGAACTTCCGTACCAGGTAGAAGGACTTCCTGCAGGTACTCTCTTGAAGGGATCATAAGACTTATGGTCCCCTGATGTAAAAATCCCTGTTTTGTCTTTCTTTGAGCGGCTCCCGCAATTTTCCTTCCCTGCAAGACAACATCATATTTTGTTGGCTGGGCCATACAAAATCTTTTGCAAGAGGCATCTTGCGCTATAAAATCTTCCGGTATAATGGAGAGATCCTCATTTATCTCTAAAAATTCCTTAGCTGCATCAAGGACCGCTGTATTTACAAAGGAATAGTTATCAAGGGTGTTTTCAGAAAAATGTTTACTTGTAGCAGGGACTGCCACAGAAAAGGCCAAATCCCATAAATGGAAGATAATCCCCCCACCCGTTGGTCTTCTTGCCAGATTGAGCCCCCTATTTTCTACCCCCTGCTTATTTAGAAGGGTGAACGGATCTACGAAATAGCCATAGGTTGCGCTATCATTTTTCCAGTCATATAGGTGGAGGGTAGGATGGGACATCCCTTGGAGATTGCTCAATAGCTCGCTATCTAAACGCATGTTTTCTTCAGCGCTTGCAATCCCTGTATTTAGGATGTCCCACTTTTCAGATGTCATGCTAGTACCTTTGAAAATCTTGGAACAAGGGTTCCGCTTATTTCGACCGTCTCCAAAAACATAGATAGGGGCCTTATCCAAATAGCCCCGTCACCAAATTCGGGATGAGAGTAAAGAGCCTTATAAACCACGTGGAGATCCTCCCTTTCCGTATGACGGCCCACTGAGAGGATTTCGTATTTTAGCCCTTTATAATGGGTGAAAATACCCCCTATCGGGACCTTTTGCATCATAAGTCTTTCAGCATCAACATCTATTAACATTTACAGATTCTCCACCTCAAAAAACCCTCTTATCATAGGGGAGATCCGGTTTTTCAAAAAGGGATTCCGATACGAATGTAACTGAAAATTAAACACTGATTACAAGCGATTTAAGGATATTAAAAAACAACTAAAATCTTTATTGAATATTAATAAAAATTAAACAATATATTAACAATTAATTGGTATAATTAAACATATAAACAACAATTATAAATAAATAAATACCAATAAGGCGTTATGACCGGTTCAATCAATTTAAACCAAAATGCGAGCATTGCATTTACTACAACTAGCGTATCATTTCCACCTCCTTCTAGCAGAACTGCCACGGATGAAGTTACGGAAAGAATTGACGCGGCGGCTACTAGAAGTATACCCCACACCGAACCAGAAACTGTTAGAAATCTAGCTCCTGGTAATGCGGAAATTTTACCTACTAAGCCACCAGAGACTGCATTCCACCAAGCGCATGTAGCTTCCGAAGTCCCTGGACCGGTTAAAGGTGTAGCCATGGCTGGCCTCACACCTCTTGGCTGCGGGCACATTGATGAAGTTTTATTTGCAAAACAAACAGAAAAAGGACAACCACAAAGAAGCTTTAGTCAAAAATTTAGCGAAAACCCTTTGTTCCCCTTCACTAATGGGAAATATATTATGAACGTAATAAAAGGTTTAGGTAAGTATGGCATGCTTTTTACCGTAATTGATGGGCTCAAACCCTCTATAAGAAGAGCCTTACCCGATACTACTCCTTGTAAGGAAGTAGCCGCTGTGGCCATTACCGCAGCATTAGGGGGACTTGCAGAAACACTCGTTACATCACCATTAAGTGTTTGTTTAGCCGCAAAAAAAACGGATAATAATCAAGGAAAACCAGTAAGAACTTGCACAGAGATTATTCGAGGGGTTGAACCAAGAAATCTTATAAGCCATTTTTGGCCAAAAGAGGCTCTTAAATGGAATTTAGCTAGGAATGTTTTATTTGCAGTACCCCTCTTTACTTTTATTGACCCTGCTAAAGCACGTATAGAAAGCGCCTTAGGATATTCAAATGTAGAACGACCTAGCCGAGGCGCACAAATGGGGATCGATATGGCAGCATTCGGAGTTGTATCATCATTGTCATCAGCATGTAGCTTTTGGACTGACACTATAGCTACCAGATGCACTCAGACACCAGGACTAATTGGACGCAAAGAGATTGAAATGCTCTTGAAAAAAGAAGGATTATTCGGAACTGTTAGACAACTTAATAACGGCTTACCGAATGTATTTATCAGAATGGGTATCATGGGCGCTATGATGGGTGGGGTTACCGCCGGTCTCGGAATAGCCTACGAACCTACCATAGAATCCTTTCGTCAAGGTTTGGAAGGGACTCGTACAAGCTTAGCAGCTTTTAATCCTAGGACAGATCTAATAGCAGACTCTCCAGCGGAAGCAAGACTCCTTGGAGGAGGAAAGCCTGAAGAAGAACGTCCTTCTACATCTATTGCAGATTTTGTAGCAGAATCCGCAAGTGAAGCACTAGCCCTAGGAGGACAGGCTGCTCCAGACAAGGGACAGTCCGGCTTCTTTTCTTCAATAGGGTCTTTTTTGTCGGATTTTCTTAAACGAAGCTCAACAGCTGCTTCAAGTCAGGCGCTTTTGGGTGAACTTCCGGATGAGATCGAATGGACAAGTTCTGGAGATGATGAGGTTCTAGCTCCATCACCGGTTGCCTCATCACCCATAGCTGAAACACCTACTGTTCCTGCGGATACTGATGAAGGACTTCTTTTCATTGACGGATGGGTACCCCCTACTGGAAATAGAGCAAGTGAAGAGGCGTCAACTCAATCTACTCCACCACCGGCAGCAGACGAGCATCAAGCCTCTAGAGGTGGATCCTGGATTGACTATGCAAGTGGTCCATCTTTCCTCTAATTCGTAAAAAACCAACAAAACTAGTTGCCCCCTTTAAAAGGCAAAAGCCTTTTAAAGGGGGTTTTTTATTTTACCTCATTTCAAGCCCCCCCCCCTTTAAAATCTAATTCCCTGCAACTGGAAGGGATTTCCTATTTTAGCCCTCTAATAATGGGTGAAAAACAACCCCTACTGGGACTTTTCACATCACAAGCCCATCATTATCACATTCTATTAAGACCAACAGACTCTCTAATTAAAAAAACAAACTTGCCAATTGGGAGATCCAGTTTTTCAAAAAGAAATTACCTCAGGAAACAATACCGACTCAAGCCGCTAACTACAAACAACTTACAATTGCAATAAAAAATATTAATAATAATTATAAATTTAATAATACATTAACAATTAATTGATATAATTAATGTAATGAGGAGTGTTGACTCGGATTAATTACTAATTAAAAAACTGCCACCCAGTCACAACAAATATCGAATCCAGCAGTTTTACTGCTAATACAAAAGAGGGCCTATATGGCATCAATATTCTTACATCGTGGATATCAGGTTATCCAAGGAATAAAGAGAGGTCTACAGGCGGTAAACAGTTTATCTTTGCGAAACTCTACGGTGAACACGGTAGCAAAGAGCAGGATATTTCAAGCCGGCTGCGCGCACCCTGACAGAAGCTTGCATCCTATTGGGTACCATGTCACCCCCGATCATAAGCCCTTTTTAGATCAAATGAATCAGAGCCCCGATGGCCTCTTGCTCGCAAGACCGGGCAGTTCCATCAATTCAGGTTCGGTGGGAGGGTTATTCGTTAATCTCCATAGCCCTGATCACGCTCTTAACTACGCAAAAGGTCTGCTTGGAACAGGAAAAGATCTATATGTCCTAGACATTGGAGCTCACCAACACGCCATAGGAATGGAAGAAACGTTCGGGCATCCGTTCATATCTGCAGGGTCACCGTTTCAAATTCTAGAGATTTCCCATGTGAAAGCTGAAGATTTGACCCCTCGGGCGCAGGAAAAATCACCCACTTTATCTGAGCAAAGCACCGCATTTATGGAAGGTTTTCGTGCTGAGCTTAGTAAAACTACTGCTCCTAGAGCCCCCCATACGGATATGCTGCCTTGCCCTTATAATATTGCACCAGATGGTCAAGTTGAGCTTTCTACTAGACCTCTTGGAATAATATAACACCAAACGGTCGATTTCGAACTTTTTAATACAACAACTAATAATCTTTCAAAGAGTTGGCAATAAATCCTAAAGAAAAAAATAATTTTCGTAAGCAAACTAGTTTAAATTTATTTTTCCTCCTTAAAAACGCCATTAATTGTAATGGCGTTTTTTTCTTTCTAGATTTTTACAACTAAAACCAATGCCTAATCTTCACACAAGGGCAGCCAAACCAAACACCTCAGAACAGTTCCTTAGGAAAAGCTTACTTAATAAAAATCCTGTCTAGACACCTTTTTTAAAAATAAGAAGTACATTTTGTCCTTAAGCAGAAGCTTTACCAAAAAAACGCTAAAAAACTAATAATTGCCCAGCCTCTTTTTTGGCAGAGAGAAAAAAAATTCTGGTGATAAATGAAATAATTTAGTTGATAAAGAAAAGGGTAATTTGCAAAAAAAAGGAAATAGCTAATACAATTGCCTAAAGTCACCACCTAAGATAAGGAAATAACGGTATGTTTGATAAATTCACTAATCGCGCCAAACAGGTGATCAAGCTGGCTAAAAAAGAAGCCCAGCGCCTGAATCACAACTACCTCGGAACAGAACACGTTCTGCTCGGGCTATTAAAACTCGGTCAGGGTATTGCCGTTAACGTCCTAAGAAACCTTAACCTCGACTATGAAACTGTCCGCACGGAAGTGGAAAGACTCGTCGGCTTTGGTCCGGAAATACAAGTATATGGAGATCCTGCCCTAACCGGCAAAGTCAAGAAGGTCTTCGAATTTGCTAATGAAGAAGCGGCAAGCTTAAATCATAACTATGTAGGGACCGAACACCTGCTGCTAGCACTACTTCGTCAAACTGATGGCGTTGCAGCGCAAGTACTTGAAAACCTCAATGTCAATCTAAAAGATGTGAGAAAAGAAGTATTAAAAGAGCTAGAGACCTTTAATCTGCAACTACCTCCTATGGGGATGTCTGGTGGAAATCCTCCAGTTCAATCCTCTTCTAAATCATCTCAGGATAAAATGTCCTCGGCTGCAATGGACAAAATGCCAGCACTTAAAGCCTATGGCCATGACCTGACCGAACTTTGCCGTGAAGGGAAACTCGATCCAGTAATTGGTAGAAAGGAAGAAGTGGAAAGACTTATCCTTATCCTATGCCGAAGAAGAAAAAATAATCCTGTTCTTATTGGAGAAGCGGGCGTTGGCAAAACAGCTATTGTAGAAGGACTTGCCCAAGCGATCGTAAAAGGGGAAGTACCTGATCAACTATCAAAGAAAAAACTGATATCTCTAGATCTTACACTGATGATTGCAGGGACAAAATATCGTGCCTCCTCTTTATCGATGAGCTCCATACCATCGTCGGAGCCGGAGCGGCTGAAGGTGCTATCGATGCATCGAATATCTTAAAGCCATCCCTTTCACGCGGAGAGATCCAGTGTATTGGAGCTACAACTATTGATGAATATAGAAAACATATTGAAAAAGATGCGGCGCTAGAAAGAAGATTCCAAAAAATTCTAGTGGCCCCTCCATCTCTTGTTGAGTCTACCTCTATCCTTATGGGGCTGAAACCAAAATACGAAGAACACCACAAATGTATCTATACAGACGCTGCAATTAATAGCGCGGTATACCTGTCAGATCGATACATTACGGGAAGATTTCTTCCTGATAAGGCAATTGACCTTATCGATGAAGCAGGTGCTAAAGCGCGTATTGCGATGACCCACCAGCCGCAAAATATTACAAAATACGAAGCTGAGATCGAAGAGGTCCGTCTTGCTAAAGAAGAATCCATCGGCAAGCAAGAATATGAAAAAGCTGCAAAACTCCGAGATAAAGAAAAAACGCTAAGAGAGCAATTACAGCAATTTATTTCCGAATGGGAAAGTAAAAAAGATGAGCACCAGGTAATTGTTGATGAGGAAGAAATTGCAGCAATTGTTGCAAAACAAACCGGAGTGCCTCTGACTCGCCTTACAGAAGGAGAAACTACAAAAGTTCTCAAGATGGAAGAAATTTTAAAAGGCAACATCATTGGTCAAGCAGATGCTATCGGAACTGTTTGTAAAGCCATTAGAAGAAGTAGAGCGGATATCAAAGATCCTAACCGCCCTATCGGAGCTTTCCTATTCCTTGGACCCACAGGCGTTGGAAAGACACTCCTTGCTAAACAACTAGCAGTTCACATGTTCGGCGGAGAGGACTCCCTGATCCAAGTAGACATGTCCGAATACATGGAAAAATTTGCTATCAGCCGAATGACCGGATCGCCTCCTGGATATGTAGGTCACGAAGAGGGGGGACAACTTACAGAGCAAGTGCGCCAGCGCCCTTACTGTGTCGTTCTCTTCGATGAAGTGGAAAAGGCTCATCCTGATGTGATGAACCTACTTCTACAGATTTTAGAAGAGGGAAGACTTACCGATTCCTTTGGTCGAAAGATCGACTTCCGCAACACAATCGTCATTATGACATCCAACCTCGGAGCAGATCTCATACGCAGATCTTCTGAAGTTGGATTTTCAGCCTCAGAAGGGATGATCGATTATAAAGCAATGCAGGAAAAAATTGAAGGGGCTGTTAAAAAAGGATTTAAACCTGAGTTCATCAATAGGCTTGATGGAGTTGTCATCTTCAAACCTCTTGATAAGGCTCACCTACTCGAGGTGATAGAACTTGAAGTGACAAAAGTACAAAAGCGACTTGCTCGTAAACAGATTAAAATTTGTTTAGATCAAAAAGCCAAAGACTTTCTTGTCTCTAAAGGGTTCCAACCAGAAATGGGCGCTAGACCTCTGCGCCGTGTCATCGAGCAGTACCTCGAAGATCCTCTGGCTGAGCGTCTCCTTATGAACCCAGATAAAGGGGGAGACCTAAGTGTAACGGCCGAGAATGATAAACTTATTTTTGCAGATAGGGAAGATTCTCCGTCTGATGAGGAGAGCCTGGTATCATCAGGACCTTCTTCTCCTAA
>JAPLSW010000047.1 GCA_026398435.1 Chlamydiota bacterium
GAACTCATACTTTGAGAAACTTGGACTCGTTTCACTGCTTAAAGAGAGGTTGAGTCTTTAGAGTTTTCTTGAACCGCCGTATACGGATCCGTACGTACGGTGGTGTGAGAGGTCGGGGCCTAACGGCCCCACCTACTCGATTGGATCTGACTAGCGACGGCTACCGACTCCAACGTGACCGCCGGCGGCAGGTCCTCTTGAAGCTGGAGCACCTGCGGCGGCGCATGCCCTGGCAAAATCAGATGCAGGTCCTCGAGATGCTACTGGAAATCCGTAGGGCACTGTAGCACTACCGACTGTTATATGGGCTCGTGGTGATGTCGGCCATGAGGCTCCACTCCTCCCTACAGGAACGTGCGCTCTCGCATAATCTGCTGCTAGGAAACTGGTTTCTAATGCGGCGAGGGTAGGAACATGGGAAAGGTGAGCTGGCATTGTGAATCTTGCATCAGGAATTCCTACAATAACTCTTGATCCAAGGTCTCTTCTTAGCTCCCTAATCTGAGTTAGTATAGTAAGATATTCGCCTCGGGCATCTCTTATGATTTTAGAAAATACTGTATCAACCGCTACCATTCTATAGAAAGGGCTCCTATCAAAATTATTGCGGGCCCAATCACGGATCTCTGATTCACCGCGATGCATTACTCCGTTTGCTTTACACTGCTCGGAGTATTCAGCAAGTACGAGTAGACTAAATTTTTGTCCACGATATGGAGCTGTTGAAGCGTCAACTGCTGCTTGTAAATGAGGGTCATAACTTTCTAAAATGCTTACTGCTAAAGGAGCATTAAGCATTGGATGTGCGAGTGGGGAAAAATCAATTCTAATAGCCATAAAGCCTCCTGTTAAAAAAGGTAGGTTAATGGGAAATCGTATTTAGCTACAAGTTGAAATCTTTAATTTTTCTTTAAGATGTGTCTAAGAAGTAGGAAGGTTAAAAAAAATCCCCCATGGAGAAGTTGTGTTATTTAACGACTCCAAGGGGGATTTTAGGCTGTATAGTTTAGCAGTTATTTGCGAATAGTGCAGGTAATCTTGCCATCAGGTGCTACTGTAACGGCTCTTTTGGAAGCCGCTGCCATAGCTCTTGCTGCAGCAGGTGTTACGACTAAGCGAGGTCTTGTGGGCCCTCTTGGTGGCGTAGTTACATCAACACTTGGTTTAGGAGTTAGTTCCTCAGGAGCTCTTACTGGGGTTTCTGGGACTGTTGCTTCTATAGGAGGAGGACTTGATGTAGCTCCTGCAGTAAGTTCTTCCGGGGATTCTGTCTGAGGGACAGTTAGCGAAGGGGTTTCTGCTGCGCGAGGAGGGGATTGTGAGCTAAGAGCTTTTTGGAAATGGCTCTGTATGAAGGCACGTCTTGCTGCACCATTCTCTGGTGAATGATCTTTTTTTCGAAGCTCTTCGGCTTCTTCGGCGGCACATCTTGGTGTAGTAAGGTCTGATTTAGGAGGAGTAGGTATTCGCTGTGGTGAAAGTCCAACTAGACCTTGAAGCATTAAAAGGGAACTAAAGTCTTCTTTGACTTTATAGTAGTCAGCATGAACCCTTGCTAATTCAGGATTATCAGAATATCGTCTATGGGGATTTTTTAAATACTTTTCAAAGACAGCTTTAATAGCCAGGAGTCTATGTACCGGGTTTTTATCAAAGTTATCTTCACTTGAATCGCCAAGTTTGTATTCTGGGCTAGTCTGTAGAAAATAGGAGTACTCTAGTAAAACGAGTTTGCTGAATTTAAGTCCGGGATGCCCTTCAGAGGCAAAGACGAGAGTTTCTAAATGGGTATCGCAGCTTCGCAGGGTCTCTACAGCAACAGAGGCGGGGAGAGATGGAAGGGCCAATGTAAGAAAGTTTCTTTGTAAAATAGATTCTCTTGCCTCATTACTCATGTACACATCACTTGGGTCTTTTTCCATGTATTTAATGAATGCGCTCATGAGGCCTTCGCCTTTGATGCCTGGTGTAATACTTCTTATGCGTTCGAGTGCATCAACGTATTTCTCTTCTGGTCCTTGTGGCCCTATAAATCTTTGCATACTATAATTTGTTTCAATAGTCATAATTTCTCCTGAATAATAATAAGATATTATAATGCTAATTCAGTTGATTGGCTATTGTGAAATTTTTTTTATACACGTGATTTTTTTGAAGAAAAAGAGGAAAGAAGTTTAAGTTCTTTCCTCTTAAAAGATAAGGCTAGTTCCAGGTGAGATTTCCCGCGGATTGGTACTCTGTCACTCTTGTTTCAAAGAAGTTTTTTTCTTTGCCAAGATCGATTGTCTCACTCATCCAAGGGAAGGGATTTTTTGATTTATAGATCGGTTTTAGACCTATTCTCTCAAGTCTTCTGTCTGCGATATACTGGACGTAGTCGCGGAACATAGGAGCTGTGAGCCCTAAGATCCCTTTAGGAAGGCAGTCTTCTGCATAGTTGTATTCAAGCTCCACACCTTCTTTTACAAGACTTATGATCTTTTCTTGGAAAGCATCTGTCCAAAGGTGGGGATTTTCTTCTTTAATGCCGTTGATAAGGTCGATGCCGAAGTTTAGGTGGACTGTTTCATCACGAAGGATATATTGGAACTGCTCACCAATTCCTGTCATTTTGTTCTGACGATGGAAGGAGAGGATCATCACAAATCCACTATAGAAGAAGATCCCTTCCATAATGATGTAGTATCCAATCAGGTTCTCTAGAAATTTTTGAGCCCCTTCGGTTGTCTCTGTGGTAAAATCTGGCTTCATGATGTCTTCGGTCAGTCTCATCTCGAAATCATCTTTGGCATGGATCGTGTTGATTTCATTGTACATGTTGAAAATTTCCCCTTGGTTTAAGGAGAGAGACTCAACGATGTAGTGGAAGGTGTGAGTATGGATCGCTTCCTCAAAGCCCTGTCTGAGTAGGTACTGACGAACCTCTGGGTTTGTTACGTGCTTGAAGATCGCAAGCACGATGTTATTACCTACAAGACTTTCGGCCGTACTAAAGAAACCAAGGTTTCTCATGATCACGAGGCGCTCATCTGTACTTAGGCCATCTGATTTCCATAGTTCGATGTCTTTTCCCATAGCAACTTCTGTTGGCATCCAATGGTTGGCGCAGCCATTAAGGTAGTGCTCCCATGCCCAATCGTATTTGAGGGGCATGAGCTGGTTTACATCGACTCTATTGTTGTTTATGAGCCTCTTTTCACTTACTTTCACCCGTTTATTGGCACTTATCACTTTTTCAAGAGGTGAGGCGCAAGCTGTGGTGGTGTCTTCATTAAAATTTAACATGGGTATGCTCCTATTTTTTTTTACGTTTTACTGGCAACTCTCGCATCCTTCTTCTAGGCTGCAGCTTAAGGGTCTATCTTTCTTAGGTGTAGATACTACTTCTACAGGAGCTGGATCCTGTCTATCTACTTGGATATTGCCTGAAGCTGACTTGTTCTTCATCCAACGGGGCTGAAGGCCTCTTTTATTGATGTCTGTAGTAGACTTCTCAATTTGAGTTGCTGCAAGTGTTCTTAGGTAGTACGTAGTCTTCAGACCTTTAGTCCAAGCGAGCATGTACATCTCATGGAGTTTCTTTCCACTTGGTTCGTATAGGTAGAGGTTTAGGGACTGTCCCATGTCGATCCATTTTTGTCTGCGGCTGGCGCATTCAATCAGCCAGTCGGGTGCAATCTCAAAAGCTGTTAGATAGACCTCTTTAATGTCCGCTGGGATCCGATCGATCTCAGAGATCGATCCATCAAAATATTTAAGGTCATCGATCATTTCTGCGTCCCAGAGGTCCAGCTTTTTGAGTGTCTCTACAAGGTAGTTATTCGGCATCGTAAATTCCCCTGAGAGGTTTGATTTTACGTACAGATTTTTGTAGGTCGGCTCAATAGACTGTGTGACTCCTGAGATGTTGGAGATGGTAGCTGTTGGAGCAATTGCCATGGTATTGCTATTGCGCATTCCATGCTTTTTAATGGAGTCTCTGACTATTTGCCAGTTCATCGTAGAGGTCTTATCATTTTCTAGATATCCACCACGCTCTTTTTCAAGGAGAGCTATCGTATCGACAGGAAGGAGTCCTCTATCCCATTTCGATCCTTTATAAGAGGAGTAAGTGCCTCTTTCCTCGGCAAGTTCCGAGGAGGCAAGTATTGCATAGTAGGAGATCATCTCCATGCTATTATCTGCAAATTTCACCGCTTCGTAGCTTGCGTAGCTGATGTTCTGGATATATAGAGCATCTTGGAAGCCCATAATGCCAAGACCGATGGGTCTATGCTGCAAGTTGGCATTCCTTGTCTCAGGTATTGGATAGAAGTTAATATCGATCACGTTATCGAGCATTCTAACAGCGGCTTTAACAGTTGCTGCTAGTTTCTTTTCATCCAGACCCTTTTCTGTCATGTGCATCGGGATATTGATCGATCCGAGGTTACAAACAGCTACTTCACTCATAGAAGTGTTAAGCAAGATCTCTGTGCAAAGGTTCGAGCTATGAACCACGCCCATATGATCTTGTGGGGAGCGGATGTTAGAAGGGTCTTTAAAAGTGATCCATGGGTGGCCTGTTTCAAAGAGCATGCTCAGCATCTTTCTCCAAAGCTGCATCGCTTCGATCTTTTTATAGAGTTTTAGTTTTCCATCCTCGACCATTTTCTCATATTCTGTATAGCGCTCTTCAAAAGCTTTTCCATAAAGATCATGAAGATCAGGGGTGTCACTTGGGCTAAACAGGGTCCAGTTTCCATTTTCTGCAACTCTTTTCATAAAGAGATCGGGAATCCAGTTGGCTGTGTTCATGTCATGGGTACGGCGTCTTTCATCACCGGTATTTTTTCGGAGCTCAATGAAGTCCTCGATATCTAGGTGCCATGTCTCAAGGTAGGCGCACATAGCCCCTTTTCTTTTTCCGCCGTTGTGAGCCAAAGCGGATGTCGTCATATAAGACTCATCACCTTCGATTTTTAGATCGAAAACGAAGGGAACAGCATCGATCTCTTTTGTTTCTTTTACTCTTGTAAATACGCAATCATTAAATGTTAGCCAATTATGTTTTGTTAAAGGCTTGCATTCGACTTTATCTGCCAGTTCTTGTATGGCCGGAATGCGGAGGTCATAGCACTCTGTTTCCCCAGTAAACTGAATTTCTGATCCATCAGAACGGGTTCCTGTGTGATCATTTTTTCGTTTTCTGTAGTTGCCAGCAGTAGGAACTCCTAGGCGTAGCATCTGGTAACGAAGCCCTTCAATAAGAGCTTGAGAGGTATTGGTAAAGGAGATCTCTTTACCTCTAGAAACATTGCCATCTGTCTCTATAAGACCTTGCACAAGAGCCAGGGTCTGAGCGCGTGGCAGGTGAGATAGGCGAGGAGCTATGTGTTTTTGTTTGGCTCCATTATATATGTCATCCAGCTCGAAGGGTAGAGTCGCCTCTCCACTTCCGCAGTAGCAGCCAGTTGTTGCATCACGCACAGCGCCACGGCCGGCTGCAAAGTGGATTTGCACGTAAGTGTCTCCCCGTCCTGTTTCCCAGTGGTGGATCCCTCTATCTTTCAAATAGCTACGAATAAATTCTAGGTGGCTATCGGCTTGTGGGTTGCCTGAAACGCCCCACTGACTTCCATTTTTAGATAGGTGGCCATCGCCAAGGAAGATGCCGTAGAGCCTTGCATCATCTTCTGTAAGGCCGGTGACTGGGATCACTTCTTTAGGGATTACCTGCGCTATATAATCCCCTTTTTGCAAGTCGGAGGCATCTGTCCACTGGCAAGAAATTGTTCCTTTGCTAAGAGCAGACATTGTTCTCTCGTTGCTTTGTTCCATCGGAACTCCGCGTATAGCATAGAAAGGGTGACCTGAGGTAACTGTTAGCGCCTCTGTAGAATGCTTGATCTTTAAAGAGAGCATCGGCCCTTTTTGATTATAGGCATATTTGTCAGTAACCTCTCTATATCTTCCGCTGATACCGAGTACCAGATCTCCGATACTTACTTCAGAGATCGCTTGAATCCCTTTATTGGTATAGAGCAAGGTGTCTGGTGCAAAGCACTGGTTAACAGCAACTGCTGTATCATTAGCGACTTTTAGGAAGGGGATAACGCCTTGGCTTTTCCCGTTGGTTCCTTTGATCGTAGCGCCAGTTGCTCGTACGTTTGTCCAGTCATTGCCCAGACCGCCTGCCCATTTAGAGAGCTGCGCGTCATCAGATATGACCTTAAAGATATGAGATAGGTCATCGACAACAGTTGAAAGGAAGCAAGAGCTGAGTTGTGAGTGGTTCGTCCCTGCATTAAACAGCGTTGGTGTGCTCGATACAAAAAGGAAGGTAGAAAGGACATTATAGAACTCTATAGCTCTTGTATTTCTTTCTTCTTTCTTTTCATTTAGGGCAAGACCCATAGATACGCGCATCCAGAATATTTGGGGCGTTTCTAGTCTTCTTTGGTTTTCATGGATGAAGTAGCGATCGTAAAGAGTCTGAAGGCCGAGGTAGGTGAACTGGTCATCTCTTTGGAGCTGCATAGCCCTTCCTAGCATATCTAGATCAAACTCCAAAAGAGAGGGGCTGATCCGAGCAATAGAAATTCCGTGAGATATGTATTTTTTGAAGTACTCTTTATGGAGCGATTCAAGAGATGGATCGGATGCGGAAATTTCTAAAGTCTCTCTATAGGCCATATCTAGAAGTAGGCGAGCTGCAACCTTTGAATAAGCAGGCTCGATTTCGATCTTCCCTCTTGCCGCCATTAAATTTGCTTGGTCTACTTCCGACTCTTTCATGTCTTCATAGAAGTTCTTTACAGAGGCTTCTAGAAGGGAGTCTGCAGAGACCAGATCTTCAAGACCGCGGCATGCAAACTTAATTCTATGGTGCAGTTCTGATTCTGCAATAAATTTTTTCTTCCCTTCATCAGTTACAATGATAAATTGCTTTTGGTCTTTTTCAGAAGCTGGTTTCTCTTCGAGATACCCAGATCCTACATCCCCATTTGCCGCTCTATAAACGATGAAGTCTTTTGCGACGTGAAAGTATCCTTCTCTCATCAGCTGCTGCTCGATCTCATCTTGGATAACAGATACATGAAGTGGGCGGCTAGCTTTTGAAAGGGAAACGGCTTTGGCTACAACTTTTTGCGTGATCAGGTTGGAGGCTTCGATGATTTTTTCAGAGGAGGGTCCTTCAATATGCTTAGATCTGCGAAAGGCTTTTTCTATACAGGAAGCCACTTTCATAGGATTAAATCTGACAAAGGTTCCATCGCTGCGCTCAATTTTGAGATTTTGTGGGGAGTCTTCCCTTAGGGATTTATGGGAGTCTCTATAGATAATGTAGTCACGTGCTACATCGTGATGCCCCATCTTCATAAGAGATACTTCAACCATGTCTTGGATCCCTTCTACGGTAAGACACGCCCCTTTCGCGCCAAGAGATAGGAGATTATCTACAACCTCGTCGGTCACTTTATCGATTGTTTGCACGAGCTCATCTTCTAAAGTAGTAAGCTTGTCCACTTTTTTCGTATCTCTAAAGGCCGCTTCTATAGCTTTAAAGATCCTGTCTCTACGAAAAGGAACCATTGCCCCGTTACGCTTTACAACAGTAAATGAGTTTTTTTCTTGCGTGCTGCCACTTTTTGTGG
Source organism: Chlamydiota bacterium (assembly GCA_026398435.1). Taxonomy (GTDB): domain Bacteria; phylum Chlamydiota; class Chlamydiia; order Chlamydiales; family Rhabdochlamydiaceae; genus VGMB01. The sequence continues at coordinate 7,638 of JAPLSW010000047.1, forward strand.
ACTTAGATGCTAAGAAAGTTACGGGATCTTCTGACAGACTTGGTTTACCGGACATGAAAAACTCCTATTATTGTATTTTTAACGTGCGTTACTTGGGGCTTTAGCTACCAAAATTGTTTCCTTGCAGAGTGTGCAAACACTGTAAGTAAGTTAATTTTGTGTTAAGGGCTCGTTTAGAGCTCGGCTACTACATCTTGTGGCAATTCTCTCTTATATACACCATATATAGTAGACTTGCTCTTTTAGTCTAGAGAAAAAATTTTGTAAGTTACAACTCATAAAATATGAGTGAATTAGAACAAAAAAAATCTCTAAAATTTTTCTGGAAAACAGAAAAATTGAGAGCTCTATCATAACTACATGTAAGTTTCGGATACTACATATAGTAGTCTCTGAGCTTATTTTTAGGAACGAGAATCTCGTTTGTAGTCAGATGAGGAGACGTGTTTCAGTGATGAATCGATCGGAAGAAGGAATGCTGTTTCATCCAAAAGATCTGGATGGGCGTCACCTCTAGGAACGACCGCTATTGCTTTATAATTAGCCCTTTCTTTTTCTGAGCAGCGCTCAGCCCATTTTACATAAGAATCATACCCAGCAATTGCGCAAAGAGGTTTTGAAGTGATCTTTTCTAGGTCTGCAAAATTCATAGGATGCTCATCATCTTGATACAGGAGTGTGATTTTTTCAGGAATATAATGGCCGATCATTTGTAGCAGTAGCTCTTTTCTTTCTTCAATTCCTAAAAAATAATTCTTGTAGCTATGATTGTTGATCACAACAAGGAGGTGATGGATGCTAGGGAGTTTAAGCGCTGCATCGATAATTGCCCCGTGGGCTTTTGTTGGGGGATCGAAGGCTCCCCAGAATACTCCAATCATCGAGTGGTTCATAACTCTCCTTTTCTGTTGAATAGATCTCTTTGTACACCAAACAGATCATCCTAGAAAAGAGGAAAAATCAGATCCTTCCCCTCTTTTGTCTTTTCTGGTATAGTGAATTTTTAGCCAACTTACTATAGAGATCCTTTCCTATGAGAAAAATTAACGTCGTTCCCAATATCATTACCGCCTTTGGACTTGCCTGCGGGCTGTTTGCCATTTTTAAAGTAAACATGGTTGAGCCAGGAGAGGGGACCTACCAGCTGCTGCTGGCGTCCGCTCTTTTAATCATCTTAGCTGCAGTAGCGGATGTTCTGGATGGGGCTGTTGCCCGGTTCATGCATGCGGAAAGTGAGTTCGGTGTGATGTTTGATTCCCTTTCCGATGCAGTGTCATTTGGAGTGGCTCCGTCTGTTCTTCTTCTTAAATTTCTCTCTTTAGAGCAAGGGACAGGCCTTTCCTTTTTTGCGATGTGTGGAGCTATGCTCTTTTCTCTATGTGGGGTCTTAAGACTTGTTCGCTATAATATAAAGGACAAGGAAGCTAAGAGCAATGCAGCACTTGCGGCCGCTCACAAAAAACATTTTACAGGGCTGCCGATTCCAGCGGGCGCTCTTGCCGCGATATCTGCGATTGTTTTTTTTGCTTCCCCTTTCCAGGAAAAACATCTTCCGCTGGATGCGAGCACCAAGGCAATTGTTCTTACAAGTATTATGATGGTGCTTGGCTATTTTATGATCAGCCGCTGGAAATTTCCAAGTATTAAGGTCCTTCATATTAAGGTTCCTTCTTTTCATTTGGTATTTGTTACTGTGATTTGTACCTTGTTTTTACTCTACGGTATACTTCACTTTCTTCCTGTTGTTATGGTCGTGGCTACTTGGAGCTATATCATCCTTGGCTGGATCCTTTCTATTATCCGCCTTTTTGCCGGAAAAAAATCTAAGACGCTCGAAGATTTTGAGCCAGAGCCGGAAGAGTAATTACCCCCATATAAGGATTTGTCATGCATATAGGTCTGGTAGTAGGCGGGCTCGCGGCCCTTGGTGGAGCGTGGTATTTCCAAAAAAAGTACAAAGACCTTTATATAAGATGGGCTGTAGCTGATGCAAAAGGAAAGCGTCTTGAAGAGACAGAGCTTGCTTTAAGCGAAAAAGCTGAAAGCTTGGTTCAGCTCCAGATGAAACATACAGCCACACAAGAAAGGCTTCTTTATCTCACAGAAGCCCAAGAAAACCTATCTAGTTCCTTTAAACACCTCTCTTTTGAAGCCCTTGAGAAAAACAATAGATCTTTCTTAGAGCTTGCTAAGACCACTCTCGATAAATACCAGGAAGGGGCAAAGGTAGAGCTGGATAAGCGCCACCAATCTATCCTTGAATCGGTCACCCCGGTACGAGAAGCTCTGTCTAAGATCGATACAGAGATGAAGATGCTCGAAAAAGAAAGAAAAGGGGACCAAGAAGCTTTAAAAGAGCATTTAAAAATACTTGTCGACTCTGAAAAGCATCTGCGTCAAGAAACCTCGATGCTCGTCAAAGCACTTCGCACTCCGATTGGTCGTGGTAGATGGGGAGAGATTCAGCTTAAAAGAGTCGTGGAACTTGCCGGCATGCTGAACCACTGCGATTTTTTTGAGCAGCAATCAAGAGAGGGGGATGACGGTCTTCTTCGTCCTGATCTTATTGTAAAATTGCCAGGTGGTAGGCAGGTTGTTGTCGATGCTAAAGTTCCTTTAGAATCTTATCTTGAAGCCACCTCCATGCAAAATGATGATGAAAAAGCTCTCAAGCTAAAAGATCATGCAAGGCAGGTCCGTCTGCATCTTGGCGCTTTAAGTAAAAAGGCGTATTGGGAATATTTTCAGCCCTCTCCTGAGCTTGTTATTTTATTTTTACCCTCAGAAGCTTTTTTTAGCGCCGCTCTTGAATATGATCCCTCCCTACTTGAGGCTGGCATGGAGCAAAGGGTGATAATTGCGACCCCTACAACTCTGATTGGAATACTGAGAGCAATCGCTTATGGCTGGAAGCAAGAAAGTCTTTCTCGCCATGCCGAAGAGGTAAGCCACCTCGGTCATGAGCTCTATAAAAGACTCATCGACATGGCTTCCCATTTTTCTAAAATGGGAAAATCTCTATCGACGGCCGTTGACTCCTATAACAAGGGGATCGGTTCTTTAGAAAGTCGGGTGCTCGTGACGGCTCGTAAGTTTAAAGACATGGGAGCGGCATCCTCTCATGTGCAACTTGAAGAGATCGGTCTTGTCGAGAAGATCCCAAGAGTTCTAGAAGTTCAAGAGATCGAATCAGTCTTTGAGCCGTCAGTTGAAAAGCTATCTTAAGGCAGCTGTATTACTCTCTAATGTTATATCGAGCCTGTCTAAGTCCTCAATATCTCCGACTCTATGCTTTGCGAGTGCATACAACATTTTACTGCAAGTTTCGAGATCTCTAAATTCAAAGCATCCATGGTAGGGTCTTTCGCTATTATATAGATAGATGGGTGATGTGGGATCTCCGCAGTTGCGGTAGAGCAGCATTATATGTCCTAGACCCCCTTCTAAAAGTTTAGCTCTTTCTGCTCCAAAGGTGCTCTCAACAGTTTCGGCTATTTCAGGGGTCATTCCCCAGAGCATTTTTACCGAAATAATTACGGGTGAAGGCTTTGTTGCTGAGGTATGATCCAGAGGTCTTAATAATTCGTGAATAGTATCAGCAGTTATTCGATTTATAGTAAAACTGCAAGTTTTAGCCTCCTGTATAGCGGCTCCTCTTACAGCATGGTTTAGTTCTGAGGAAAATTCAGATCGCTCTTGACCTATTTGTGAGGCCGTTGGATGGGGAAGGGCTTTATCAAGCCGCGCTGATACTTCGCACTTGTGCTTAGTTTGAGAGACTAAGATGTCTGTTATATCTATGGATCGAAGAATTTGAGGTAAGGGTCTCTGTGGAGCGGCTAAAATCTTTTTGATGATTTCTTGATTTTCTCCCAAGCAAGTGCCGACTCTCCAACAAGTTTGTAGATGCATAAAGGCATCATTGGGGGTCGCAAGCTTATTTCTCTCTGCCCATTGTCTAAATCCAGGTAGTTGTACTATTTGGCTAAAAAAAGCCCTCTGCATTAAATCTCGTTCTTCATCTAAAACTCTATCTATATCGATAGACTCAGCGGTTTTTAAGGGGGCGAGTATTCTTGAAATTTCTGGAGTTAGAATATAAGGCTTATAATAACGAGAAAAATAACATTGATGTACTCTAGATGCTACATGATCTGCGACAGATCCTCCAAAGGCGCCTAAGACGGCTCCTGCAATAGGAGTAACTATGTGTCCTAGTAAGGAAGCAGGTGCCATATATGCGTAGGCAAAAGCCAGCCCCGCTCCTATAAAGGCTTCTTGGATATCAATCCCAAGGTGCGATGGATTTACTAAGGGCCTGGTAGAAAGAGCTGTAGCTGCTGCGACAGTCACCGGAACAATTGAGCTAAGTGCAGAAGGAGGGATTGTGGACATGATATACCTAAATGTTTAAAAATTTAATCTTCATTTCTAATTTTTTCTTCATGCACCGACTCCTATTTTATTTAAGGAGGAGTGATAGGTTCTCTTACCGTTTTACGTTACTCTCTAAGGTTACAATGATGTTGTCTAAATCTCTGCTCTCATCGGATACGCCAAGCTTTGCAAGATCATAGAGTATTTTACTGCAGCTTTCGAGATCTCTAAAGGCAAAGCACCCATCATGAGGTTGTGCACTATTGTATAAATAAATCGGTGAGGCGGAATTTTGGCAATCGCGATATATGAAGATTGCATGTCCTCTCATCGCTCCTAAATATTTCGATCGTTCCGCTTCAGACCCAGATGCAATGGCCGTAAGAATTTCAGGAGTTAATCCATGCTGCATGCGAAATGAGATGATGGCAGTTGAAGGGTTTGATGCAGAAGGTCGAGCAAGAGGTGCTAATAATTGTCGAATAGAATCTGCAGTTATCCTGTTTATAGTAAGTTCGCATTCTAACTCCCTCTCAAGAGGTACTCCTGTAACGACTCTACCTAAGTTTTCAGAAAATTGCTCTTGTCTTAAAATGTATTCTTCTCGGCTTCTGTATTCTGGGCGGGAGGCAAATCCTGCTGAGTTGTCGAAATGATGCTTTGATTGTGAGACTAAAATATCATGAATTTTTACTGATTTAACGATTTCGTTAAGGGGTTTATTAGGTGAAGCTTTGATTTTTTTCATAAATTCTTGAGTTTGGCCAAAGCATGTGCCCTCCTCCCATAATCCCTGTAAAGCAATAAATGCTTCTAGATCTGTGAAACCATTTCTATCTCTCCAGGTTCTATATTCAGGTAGGGCCATTATGCTCCTAAATGCACTCTGCAATGTTTCTGCATGTAAAGCTGTGTTATCTAAAGCCGTATCTATCTGGTGACATGGTCCTATTCTAAGATCTCTTAATTCTCTTGAAATTCCTCTACTCTGAGAACACTTTTTAAAAACATGACCTGCATATTTAGATATTGCTACAGCGCCCGCTCCTAAAAGGCTTCCTGCAATAGGGGTTACTATATGTCCTAGTAGGGAGCTAGGGGTGGTGGTTGCATAAGCTATACCTAAAGCAAGCCCCGCTCCGATAATTGCTTCGGTAGCAGTTGTCCAGGGGCTGGATATATTAATCCATGGGGGAGTTACGTATGAACTAGAGGGGGCTGTGCTCGGTAATCTCGGTGGAATTAGAGTTGTTGTGGTCATTATAAGTCTAAGGGTTTAAAGGTTAGTTAGTTGTGATATTGCTATTTTAGTTACTCTGTTTAAATAATTAAAAATTTAAATTGAATTAATTTAAAGATTAATTATATAATAGTATTATATTATAAACGATAATGGGGTTTTATGTCAGCTTTAACATCTTGCAATCAAAATTCAGTTCCTTTACCTAATTCTAGTCCGCAGAAAGTAAGTACTTCATCTTCTGGCCCTTTAGAGGCTCTCGTAGCAGGTTCTGCTCAACGGGTAATTAGCGCTTTGCCAGGAAACAACAGTTTAGGGCCTGAGGCTTCAATAGAAGGGGCATATATGACAGGAAAGGAGATTGACTCTCTTTGTGCGGAATTTGGTTTGGGTGCTCGGACAGGTGATGAGGAGATGGTCGCTGATAGAATGAGTTCATCTGAAGCTCAAGCTTTGTTGCTTGCCTATGAAGGGGCTCCTGCTAGTTCAGGAAGTGCTGCCGCAGCTTTAGCAGAAGAGTGTCGATATCCGGATCCAGAGGTTCATTCCCAAGAATGGGTGTCGGATGAAGAAATTAATCTCCTACTTAAAGAATTGGATGAGGGTGTTATAGACCCTCAACAGGTGGGTGCACAGAAAGATAGATTCCCCGAAACGGAAGCGCGGAGAGCAAAATCTAAGCAACTTGAAGAAGCAAGGAAATCAGAACCGAGTCCTCGCATGAGACCAACGAGATTGAAAGTAGCTCCAATTAGTTATCTAGTACCGAGCGATGTAAGGACGGGATTTAATAGGAGCTCCTATAGGTTATCTGTTGTAGCTGACCCGTTAATTCTTTCTCCAGAGACGGTTTTTGGTGATTTGCCACCAAGTATAGAATTGCGGAATTTACAGAAAATAAGGGTGGATCAGAAATTGAAGCTGGTAGAAGAATTACCAGACTTTCTTGACTTATCCAGATTGTCAGCTTCCCCAACGAAAGAAGCTATTATAGGGGCGTTTAGACGCTCCCTTGTTGATAAATTAGAGGAATCTGGGTCTAGCGTAGTTGGTGATCGTAATGTTGAAACTATAGTAGCTGCTTTTGCTGCTTACATAGAGGCTTCCGTAAAAAAAATACAGAGTAATAAGAGGGGAGATGTAATACGAGAAATAATGGACTATTTTTATGGCGATTTTGTACGGTTTCTTGCAAATCCTGATCTTGTTTTCCGAGGTCAAGGATTGCAAAAAACAAGCTACTTAGACTCTGGAAAATTAAGTTCTTATGTGGATTGCATCTCATCGATCCTATTAGAATCCTCAGCGCCTAGCATGATAAGGAAGTTTTTTCAACGCGAAAAAGCCCTCTAAACGGGGGCAAAAGTGTCGATCCTACTAAAAGGATATCCGCAGATTAGCAACTAGTAAATGACAATCAAATATTTTAAATAAAATTAAAGAGAAAATTGGCAGATCATCTGCTAATGAACGCCCTAACCTCAATATCAATATCAATATTAATAAATTGGTTTTTAATATTTAAATTGATTTGAAATGTAGATATTGATATAATTATTTTTAATTTAAAATATAATACGAGGCTTATTAATGCTTATTAATTCAGACTTTAAATTCGAAGTATCTCAGGCTGGTCAAATAATTTATGTTACGTCCCCAGATGGTGTGGATTCTATATCTGCTCCTTTAGATCCTTCATTTTTAATGCCTCAGCCTCAAAGGTTACCTACAGAAGGCCTCCCATTGGCTGAACGAGATTGCTCGTTAATACAGGTCAATGATAGTGATCCAGCAGTTTCAAAAACCTACCTTATATCGATACCTCTCCTTCAAGTATTTGCCGATCGAGAAAGGGATAAACTGTTTGATGCGATCAAAAGAGCGGATGCTAATGATGTTAAATCGATCCTTAAAGATGGATCAATTTCAAAACGGGATCTAGGCTTGGCAGTTATAAAAGCAGTTTTAAAAGATCGCAAAGAGATCATAGACTTGCTCCTTCAGCAGGGAGAAATTTTTCTTGAGGATCAAACAGAACTTCTTATGTATGCAGCTAGGCATGGAAAGAAAGATATTGTGGAAGTTCTAATAGAGCAAGAAATTGATGAGGATGATCTAAATGACGCTATAGTGTTTGCAAGCATGAATAAACACAAAGATATCGTAGAGATGCTCAATTACCGCTTGGAAGCCTTGCTCTTTGAAGAAAGAGAGAAGGATCTAGATCAGGCTGTAGGAATTAGCTCTCCTATAGTAGCACGCGCAGACAGGGTTGATAGTTCGGCAAGTACGATAACAACAGATTGCACGGGGATTGCTGATAGTTTAGAAAGTATCACACCGTCAGATCATGTTTCTGTAACTGAAGATGTAGCTTCTATAAGCCATCCAAAAAAGGTTCATTTTGCATTAGATCTTGGGGCTCAAGTGCCGGAAGAATTTATAGAACCTAACCATGGAGAGGCAGAGGTTTCTACACAAGAAGAAATGGCAAAGTGGTTTAAAGATCAACTTTCCTTGAAATTAAAAAGCGAAGGAATTGACATTACGCATCCAAGGGTTAAGAAGGATCTAGAGGCTATCGAAGGTGTTTTTTATGATGTTATAGATGATGTTATAAATGAAGTTGAAAATAAGGTAAGTAGACCTGACAGGTTGGAATATCTTTCGCCCCTTTTAGTTCTTTATTTTGATAAAGCCTTTGCACCTGATCACAATGCTCCTTTTGAATCAACTTCGTATAGAGAACTAGTACGTATTTATCTGAGATGCATGACTGAAATAGTAGAAAATGAGGAGGCCTCTCAGTATAAATTAGCAGATTTTTTTGCTGAGCATGAGCTTAGAGCTTTAGGGGAGAAAGAGCTAATAGAGGCTTATAAGAGTTATTTGCATTCTAGGAATTTGGATTATGCAATTTCATTCCTTCAACGTAATCCAAGCCATGGCAGTGCGGATCGCTTAATAGAAGAAACTTGGAGTGACTTTATGAATAGTAGGCGATTCAAGTGATTGTATAGCGGATCGGCATGCCTCTTTTCAGGGAGGGCGCAATAATTCAGATAATCCCTTATAAAGATGATCTAGTTATTTAATATTTAATGACCTGATTTATTGAAATCTACGTTTTTATTTCAATCTAGCTAATGTAAAATTCATAAAGTTTGTTTTTATAATTTATTAACTAATGAATAATAATGGAATTATTATGTCAGCATTAACACCTTCTGACTCTAGCCAAAGACAGGCTCAGATAATAACACCTACTCTTCGGAAAGTGAGCGACTTATTTTCAGATGCAGATTTGGATGCTCGTGTGGCAGCTTCAGCTCAAGGGGCGATTTATAGCCCTGCGGCAGCTTCTGTAGATAGTTCTTATATGTCACAAGAGAGCTTGGCCTCTCTTTTAGCTGGATATGGTCTGAATTTAGGAAGTCAGAGGGAACGTGTTGTAGCTAGAGAGGCTTCATCTGAGGAAAGAAGATGGGTTCATGCCTATGAAGGGGTGCCTGCTAGCTCAATCAGTGCTGCCGCAGCTTCAAAAAAAGAGGTTAGATATCCAGTAGAGGTTCATTCAGAAGAATGGTCTCTTGCTGGTTTTGCACAGTCACTTAAAGGTTGGGAAGGGGAAGTGCAGAATCAAAAGTTAAGGCGATCAGAATCAGCTAAAGCTTTAGTAAGTCGCCCTAGATTGCCACTAAGCATAGAAAGGGAAGCTGAAGCTCGGAAAATAAAAGCTAGACAATTAGAACAATCAAGGCAACCAGAACCTGACTCTCTCCCAAGATTTAAATCCGCTCCAATTAGTCCCCTTGTGCCGATAGATGCGCGAGAAGGATTTAAGAGGAGTCTGTTTAATCGGGTCGCGTGCGCTACTGGCCCTTCGATTCAACTGCAAGAGATGTTTTCTGGTGGTCGGGAGCCTAGTGAGTTATTAAAGCAAAAGTTGAAGTTTACTGCAAAGTGTTGGTAATAAACTAGAGGGGGCTGTGGTAGTTGGTCCCAGTCGAGTCAAAGTTGTTGTGGTCAGGATATTTCTCAAATATTTAAATTTAATGGGTTGCAGTAATTTTAATTAATTGCGGTTTTATATTGTGATATCATTTACATTGTAAGTGATAAAAGGATTTTATGGCGGCATTAACACCTTCCGATCAAAACTCAGCTATTTTAGTTGGTTCTAACGCGCAGAAGCTAGAGCTTCTGCCTTCTACAGATTTAGATGCTCGAGTAGCAGAGGCTGCTCAAAGACTAATTAGCCCAATGCCTAGACAATGCAACTTAGAGCTTATGGCTTCAATAGAAAAGTCTTATATGGCAGAAGAGATCATTGCCTCCCTTAGCGCAGAATTTGGTCCGGGCTGTATAAGTGAAGAGGAAGCTGTTGGATATAGAAAGCCCTCATCTGAAGAACAATCCTTCGAGCTTGCTTATGAAGGCGTGGCTGCTAGTTCAGGAAGTGCTGCCGCAGCGCAAGCGCAAGAGTATCGATATCCAAAAGAAACTTATTCAGAAGAATGGTCATCTGATCTTGCTGATATTGATGGGCTACTTAAAGAAATGGAAAGGGTTGTTATAGACCGGGAAAGGGAAGTGCGGATAGCAAAAGCGAGACAATTAGAACAATCTAGACAATCCGAACCGATTCCTTCCAAAAGACCAAGCAGATTAAGAGTAGAGCCCATTAGTCCTCTAGTGCCAATAGCTATACGGAAAGTATTTAAGGGGGCTTCATTTAATGGGGTATCTCTTGTTCCTGCCCCTTTTATTCATCCTCCAGAGACGGTTTTTGGTAATTGGCAACCCAGTAAGCTTTTAAGAATTAGGCGTAAAATAAGGTAGATTCTCATTTAGAGGAGCTTAAAAAAAGAGTAATTCAGAGGATTTTATGATTCCATTAGCCGCTTGTGATTCTAAGTTGTCCCCAGCTCACGTATCTATATCGGCTCCTGGAGCTGTAGCTACAATACCTTCTGCTCCTTTAGATGCTCGCGTGTCAGCTTCTTCTCTAAGGACGATTGCAAGTGCTGCGGCTGATGGGTCTTCTCTTTCGGAAGAAGCTGTAGCTTCTCTTTATCGAGAATTTGGTCTAGATCCAACCGTAAGTAACCCAGAGCCAGGTAAAATGCCCAGGTCAGAAGCAGAACTCTGGATGCGTGCTTATGAAGGAGAAGGGGGCTCTAGCTCAGGATGTGGATCCTCTGTCCCGAGAGAGGCTGCCTCCAGGTCTTTAAAGAGTATCCTGCGGAAAGGTTCTAGGAGTCCAGCGGAGGCTCCAAGGCCTTGCAGGTTGAGCTTTTCCCCAGATACCAGAGACGAGAGGTCTAGCGCACAGTACATGCTTAGATGTGCAGAAGCTATGGCTGCAAAAGTGCTGGAAACTTTTGATACGTTATCCTCTCCGAATCCTTCACAGCAAGAAATCGCAAAATTGTTTGAAAATCAAGTCTCTATCGGTTTGTGGAATAAACAATATTCGACCTTTTATAGGCATCAAGAAGATCTGTTTTCTATACATCGCTTATCTATTGTAAGAATTGGGGATGCTTTTTATGACGTCCTAAATGGAGCCGTAGAGGAAGTTGCGCGTACGGAAAAGATAGAGTTTGGATTTCTCTACATAGATGAGTATTTAGGAGATGTTTTAGATAAAGCCTTTATTCCCGATGAGGAATTTCCGGATCAAAAAGCTGCTGAAGACTTTTTCTTACGTCATGATATGGAAGTGTTAGGACTCTGCTTCCCTATAATGAGTGAAATGCTAGATCATCCCCCGGTCCGCTCTGTTTTAGAGGTTTTTTTTTCGGAAAGCCTTGGATAGAAGATTTTTAAGTTTTTTTAAATTCCTCTATCCAGCTATCTGGGATATTCGCTTTTTTGCGATGCTCCGGAAGTCGCTCTGGCACATTCCCTCTCCATGAATCCCAGTCAGTCTGGGATTCATCTTTCAATTTTTTTAGCCATTGGTATCCGAAGGATATATGGGAGATCTCATCTTCTAAGATCCGTTGCATAAGCAGGGCTGATTCTAGATCCTCATGTTTATTAAATGAATCTCTATACATGGGAGCAACGTCTAAATTGGCCATCTCAAAGGTAAGACTCATTACGCTGACATAAGGACATCCTCACATTAGCAACTAGCTAAATGACAATTAAATATTTTAAATCAAATTAAAGAAAAAATTTATAGATTGTCTGCTAATGAACCTCGTAAATAACTGCGATAGTAGTATTGATAAATTAATTTAGTAGTTTTATTTAATGCAATTAATTATAATTAATCTTTAAATGCTTTTAATATAATTAATTATGGGATTTTTAATATGAGCTCAGTAACAGATGTTTCTAGTACAGGGAATGCAGTGCAAATAATCGCGGAAGCGGGTAAGCGTCGAAGGGAAGATCAATCCTCGGCTATTTTAGATACTCGTGTAGAAGTTTCTGCTCAGGTAGCAATTAGTGCCGTATCAGGAAGTGCAGTTGCCGCCGCACCGAAACTTCCCAAAGTAGTTTCCTTTAGCTCAGATTGCGTAGATGGGGGGTCGGGAAAAGAGTATAGGGGGAGCCCACAAAAAGCCATGAGAACAGCTGAAACCTTTGATGGGGAATTTAAAGATTATCGTACACAAGATAAAATTGTAGGGTTGTTTACGAATCAACTAGCTCAGGATTTATGGACGGGGTACCCGGCTCGTTATGGCGATGGGGAATATGGAAAAGAACTCTACATCTCCGAATCACGGTCTATCGTAACTATCGCAGCAACTTTTAATCATGTCTTTAATGAGGCTATAGAGGAAGTTCTGCGTACTTATAATACAGACGCGGGAATTCCCTACATTAATAAACATTTAGGTTCTGTTTTGGAAAAATGCTTTAAGACTGAAATCGAAGAGGCATTAAATCCCGCGTATGTTTCAGGGCATGACCCAGTAGTGCTTCAAATGTGTTTTCCTCTGATTGAGGAAATATTAAAAAAACCTTCTGCTATTCGTATGATAGAAGGGTGTTTTTTCGATGAATGGTTAAAGAATCAAACGAAGTCTGGGGAGTTTAAACTTTTTTAAATTCTGCAATCCAGCTATCTGGGATATTCGCTTTTTTGCGATGCTCCTCTTGCAAGACAAATCCCTTCGCTCTATGTAAAGGGAGGCGCTCGGGCACATTCCCTCTCCATGAATCCCAGTCAGTCTGGGATTCATCTTTCAATTTTTTTAGCCATTGCTATCCGAAGGATACATGGGATATCTCATCTTCTAAGATCCGTTGCATTAGTCGAGCTGACTCTTGATCTCCATGTTTGGTAAATGAATCCCTATACATCGGAGCAAAGTCTAAATTGGCCATCTCAAAGGTAAGACTCATTACGCTGACATAGCGAACGGGCGTTAGCAGAAAGGGGACGTGAGACCAAAAATGTTTATATAGGGGCATATCGCCAAAGGACACTCCAAGAGCTTGTAGTCTCTGTATATAGAGTTTTACATGCTCTTGCTCTTCTTTAAGGGTATTGGCAAGTCCCTTTCTAAAATGTTTAGGGGCATCTGGAAAGGCAAGTAGTGCGTAGGCCATGATTTCAACGGCCAGCAGCTCATGCCCTGCAAATCTATGTAGGCAGACAGCTCTTTTATCTAGTTGGCCGTGTTCATGAAGACCCGGAAGCCTTTCTTCTTTCGAATGTCTTCTAAATTCCATGCCGGGCGGGCGGGTAGGGGTGTCCCAAAGGACAGCTGGACCGGGAGTAAAATCGGTAAGAATATCGGGGGCTAGAAGTTTTTCTTCTAAAGTGTCGGCGCTAAGGATTCTTGTCGCCCAGGTGGTAAGTTCCATAAAAAATACTTGTAAAAATGACGATGCCCACTATTTTATAGTGGGCATCGTCTTTAGGAAAGATTATTCTGCAGAGAGAACAAAGTAAGCGGGGAAGGCAAAGTTGTTATTTGGACGGGGAGCTCCAGATAATGTCACTTTTTTGCCGACTAGGTTCTGCAAGTTCACCTGCGTGCTATATACATAAGCAACAGGCAGATCATTTTCACGGATGATGAAATCACCTGGCTTGCATTTTACAGGAGCTGTATACGGCTCAAGAATGCCCGTAACGGCTGTTGAAGCAAGTTTTTGGTCTGTATAATATTCATCAAGTGTGCGGCTTTCATTAATACTGCACCAGCTAAGATAGAGGGACTCTTCGATGGGCTCCCAAAGTTTCATCTTATCTGTGACAGCTGTCAGCAACGCCGAAGCATGTGCAAGTTCTCTCGCTGCTAGGGAATTTTCTTCGTCAGCTTGGAGCTTAGTATCTGCATACGCAAGACGTTTATCAATATAGCGCTCTTGCAAAGAAGAAAGCTCTTCTTTTGCAGCTTGTGCAAGGTCATTAAATTCTGCGTAGTCGCTTATGACAAGCTCGTAGTTATGTGTAACTTTCTCAAAGTCAATTTCTGGAAAACTCTTAGAAAGTTCTACTTTAGCAAGATACTGCGCGGACTCTAGAGTCTGCTCTGCATCGTGTCTTTTAGCTTCTTGCTGCCCTTTAACTTCAGGAGGTCCGATGTTTTCAACAAATTGTTTCGCAAGATAGAAATTTACATTCTGTGGAAGGGAGATTTCCATCCATTTGTTGTTCGTCGAACAGATAGATCCCTTAACTTGGTCTCCAGAGTTCAAATGAGTAAGGACTGCAGAGTCAACTGTAGGATGAAGACGAACGTTTACTTTGTTTCCTTCGACAGTGTTGTCTAGGATATAGCTTCTAAAGACGTAGGCTTTGCTGTTGCTTGGAGCTTCTACTACCCAGAAATCTCCTTTTTCTCCAACGACTGTGACAAGCTCTCCTCTTGAAAGATCTCTAACAATAGAGGCATCAAGATCAGCTTCTGATCTCATGTGTAGCTTTTTCGCTTTCACTTTTCCAGTAAAAGGTTTTACTGATATCTTTTTTATAGCCGGTTTTTTAGCAAGAGTTTGTGCAGGTAGCGGTTGCGAGAAGCTAGCTGGCGTTTCTTGCATAGGAACTGAAAATTCAGATCCGATAGGTTGTATAAAAGATTGCTCACCGGATCCAAATGATGTCATGGACTCATGAGTATCAAGTGGAGAGGTAAGAGATATTTCGTGTTCGGGAATAAAGCCGATGTCATCAGCAACTGCTTGACTTAGACTCAGTGCACATAATGTAGTGCAGATAATATTAGCCAGTTTATACATTGGTAAGAATCCTCCTAGCGCCTTGTTATCAAAAAAGCAAATGGTTTAATAGTATTCCTCATTCTATGAGCTCTGTTTTTTTAATACCATTGCTTTTTTTTAGAGCATTCTACTGTTTTCTAAACTAGAGAGTTTTTTTGTATTTTGTGGAAGAGAAGATCACGCAGGTCAATTAGACCTGCGTGATTTTAGATTAGCTACTTAAGACGGCTTTAATATGCTCGCAATGTGGAGCTCCGCATGTGCATCCAATAGGGGTTCCTAAGAAGACATTGTATTTTTCATCAGAGTCTAATGGATTTGTTACAATGTACAACTCTTCTGCAGTTTGTTTAATATCCCATGTGCGGAAGTGGAGATCCTCTTCGGTAACGAGATCTTCTTCGGTATTTTCTGTGATTTCTTCTGCATTATGTTCTTCTTTAAGGTCTTTTCCCAGGTGGATGGCTCTTGTAATTTGGCAGTGGGGGCAGTTGCAATGAGGTTCGGGCTCGGGTATTGCATCAACTTCACTTTGTCCCATCATCTGTGTTAAGGCGGATAGTTTTTCTAAAACCTCTGCCGGGAGATTTGGGCTATTATAGTGCTCTTGGTTGTGCTGAAGCACCGAGCTTAATCCTTCAAATCCGGGAAGCTCCATTTTCATGGAAAATCCGAGCGGGAGGGATTCTATGGGCCGTATGGGGGAAAGGGTGTTTGAGGGGATTTCCATATCATAAACTTGAGCATGGGTTGCAAAAATGGCATCCACTATTTGTTTCTGTAGGTGAGGTACCTCTGTCTGACTTCCGTCGACAAGGGTGACAATTAGAGAATACTCATCAGCCTTTTCTACAGCTTTTAGAGCGGCAATGTTTTTCCAGGAGGTGGATATGTAGGGAGGGATATTAAGAACTTTTAGATTGATTCTCATCGAGGATCTCCTTAGTCGCTATTTCTATGTTGGAACCCGAATATTACGCTTTTCCCTTTATTATACGCCAATCTTGAAAGTTCGTCAAACTTTTTTAGCAGTCAGAAGTCTTGAGTGCTTAAATGTTTTCTAGGTCGTATGTGTTTAATGACTTGAGAAAATTAAAAAAAAATCTTGCGTGTCAAAGGAGATCTGGTATGCTCAGATTTTTGGGCCCAAAAAAATAAAAACATCCTTACTTAGGAGGTGCCGACTGGAAACGATACTACGCAATAACAAACTACCCCACATAGATGTATTAGGGGGATTATACGCAGAGGAGAATGGTCAAGTGAGTCGAAAAACATTTATCATCGATACAAACGTTCTTCTTCATGATCCTGATGCAATCAGTAAGTTCGTCGATAACGACGTAATAGTTCCGCTGACTGTCATAGAAGAGCTAGACAGAATGAAAAGAGGTTCTGATGAGCTTGGGAAAAATGCAAGACACGTCATACGGTTCATTGATTCTTTAAGAGAAAAAAGACAGGGAGATTTGCATAGTGGGATAAAGATCGATAAAGGGATCACCTTTAAAATCTTAATAGAATCTCATCTTCCAGAGAGTAAAGATTTTCCGCTCAGTCTAAATAAGCCCGACAACATGATTATCCACGCGGCTTACCAAATCCAAAAAACCGGTGAAAGGGTAGTATTAGTTTCTAAAGACCTCGTTATGAGAGTCAAAGCAGAAGCAATTGGTATAGAAGCCGAAGATTATGAAAATCTTAAAGAATCCTATGAGGGGATTTATAAAGGACATAGAAAACTCGAGGTCCCCAAGAAAGATATCGACATGTTTTATAAGGATAACTTTCTCGAAACAGATGTTAAAGACCTGCATCCTAATGAATACTGTCTTCTATCCTCGCCAGAGCAATCCTCAGCGATCTGTAAGTACAACCATAGATCGAAAAGGCTAGAACCTCTTATTAAGGTGACAAGAGATGTATGGGGTATTCATCCCCTTAACTTAGAGCAAAAATGCGCTCTAGATTTGCTACTACGAGATGACATCAAGCTTGTCACTCTGATTGGTCAGGCGGGAACGGGAAAGACCCTTCTTGCTCTTGCATCGGCTTTGCGCAAGGTGTTTGATGAGGGGCTCTATAGTAAGATCCTCGTCAGCCGTCCTATTGTTCCCCTCGGGAAAGACATCGGTTACCTTCCTGGAACCAAAGATGAGAAGCTCTTCCATTGGATGCAGCCTATCTATGATAACTTAGAGTTCCTATGCCAGTCGACCAATGGAGCGAGCAATGGAGCTGAAACTCTAAAGTGGATCACCGAAAGTAAGAAAATTGAAATGGAAGCAGTTACCTATATAAGAGGTAGAAGCTTGCCTAAGATGTTTATTATTATCGATGAAGCGCAAAACTTAACCCCTCACGAAGTGAAAACAATCATTTCAAGAGCGGGCCAAGGGACAAAAGTGGTTCTTACCGGAGATCCTACCCAGATAGATAACCCCTATTTGGATAAAGACTCCAATGGACTTACCTTTACCGTAAGTAAGTTCCAGCAATATCCTATCTATGGGCATATGTTGCTTGATAAAACAGAAAGATCAGAACTTGCTGCAATCGCGGCCGACATTCTCTAAAAATACCAAAGGCCCTTTTGCGAGTAAAACACGAGCAAAAGGGTTTTTTCTAGCCTGTAAGTATTTCAATAACACGACCAATAGTTGGACGCTTAGCTGGATCTGCATCAATCATAAGGGGAATAAGCGCTTTAAGTCTGTCAATAAAAGCTGCAGATTTCTCTGTTTTGGACTTTGCTTCCAATGAAACAATGCAGTTTGCAAGGGAGTTTCCTAGAGAAAGAATATCATAAGATCTTTTATCTTCACTTCTAGCGTTCAGTGGGTCTTGATCTCGTGCATATGGGGGGAATGCCGCATTTTGGGTTCTGCAAGTACTTAAATCGCCTACTTGACAAGTATCTCCCTTTAAAAAGAAATTTTCAATTTTTGCGTCACAATGCACAAATCCTAGTTCGTGTATTAGGCTAAGGCCTATGCACCCTTCTAGGAGATGGGTTTGAAAATCAGCAGCAGTGCTATCATCGCTGTTAATTTCATTCATGAGATCGCCGCCGGAAAGTCTTTCTTCCGAAATAATTAGAGTTGCCTCGGGGGGGAGCTCTTCGGATTTTGGAGGGGAAATAATTTGATATTCCGATTTGGGAGGAGAAATAATATGCTGCAAGCGGGGATCATGTGGACGTAGTTCGTGAAACTTTGTAGCGTTTATAATCCCTAGTCGAAGAAGAGATATCATATCGGGTTTTGAGCAGAGTACAGCTCTAGATTCTATGTCCCGTTCCCTAGCGACCCCTGCTGGAGCCAGAAGTGGTATAGCAACGGCATCATGAACTGTTTTTTCTGTGCCTTCTACAAAATGTTTTCTATTAAAAAGTAAAACTTCGTTTTTGCTTCCATCAAAAATTAGGCGAAATTTTGCCCCACCGCATTCTAAGTCTATGCTTACTGGCTCGGTCGCTGGGGATTTGGCTAATTCATTAATCACTGTGGAAATGAGGTCTTTTGCGTCTTGTAGGTGAGCCTCTCCGATATTTTCTCTGATAAATTTTTCCATTAAGGGAGTGTTCATTTGGGGATTTGTATTGGGGTGAATCTCACTTACTTGCTGAATGGTAAGTCGGCTCGTAGTAACCGGAGGAGTAATATGTGATACTCCACCTCTACTGGGTCCAACTACGGCCGGTGATGTTTGAGTCGCAATTGTAACATCAAAATTTCGACCTTGTTTATCGACAATTCTTGCGGTTTCAGATGAATGTTCGGTGCTATCTGGACTTTTAGGAGGTCGTTCGGGAGACAAGCGTTCGGGGGACGGGTGTTCTGGACTAGATAAAGACGGTCTACTGAGCACTGATCTGGCTAGTGCTCCAACTTCTGCAGGGGTAGTTCTTGCTGAGATAAGTGTAGAGAGGTCATCTGAAGATAATGAGGGAGTGTGAGTAGGTTCTAAAGCCATGACGGGTGATCTTGATTCATGGGAGGAATTAATGGCTAATCGTTTAATTGGTGAGTCAGCGGCAGTTGTAACTCTGCAATTTAGAGCTCGCAGTTCAGGGGACATTTGGCGGGCCGGTGCAGAAGATGAGGCTCCAGAGCCGCCCATTCTAAGTTCAGGAGGGGCACTTATTTTAGGAGGAGGGGAAAACCCGCTGGGTCCGCTTCTAATTGGTGGTGGTGCCATATAACCTTATTTACATTCAATTGGTAATAATTATAATATTAAAATATTAATTGTTTATTAACAATATCTTTAGACTGGGCTTTTCTACTGATTTATTAAATTTATAATTTTATTAGCAGGTTATTCTTTATTTTAAGCCGTTTATTTTTAGAGGGGTTTTTCTCTTTTCTTTATAACATTCTGATTATCAACAATCCTTGAGTTTATGATCCTTTAAGGTGTTCCCCTATAAGAAAGTATATATTTGTCGGATGAATCGTTTTTTTTAGGATTTCCTCATCAAGGCTATTAAACCTTTATTATTGGGCCTAAAATAATTGTAATGAACTGATATTTAGTAGTTTATGTTATTTTTACAGTCAATTGTCGAAGGTTTAATTGCTTTTCATTGTTGGTATTTAAATATTTATTAAATCTTAATTATAATTTAACATCTTTTTTATAAAATATAGTTAACTTAAATAAAAAACGGTTAATTGTATTATGGCTGTTAATTTTTCATTTATACCTCAAGCTCGCGGAAGTAGTTTGTCAGAGTTAGGTAGATCATATGAATTGCAAGTAACTCCTTCAGGAGGAAGTAGGACATATAGTCTTGTGCCTAAATCTACTAATATTTTGACTAGAATAGCCCAAGCGAGTGTTTCTATCTTTACAAGACGTGAAATTATCAGTGGGGAGAGATTGGTTGGCCTATTAAAGGCTGGACGAAATACTTCAGTGGTAGCGGGTGGAGGGGTATTAAATGCGGATCTTCTTTCCAGCCCAGAGTTTAAAAGTTTTGCTAAAAGTATTAGAAAGCAGGAAATTAGAAGCATCTGTCAAAGAGCCTTACATAAAGCAAGTCAGATTGGAAAGGGTCTACAAGTAATGGAGCACGGAAAAATCCTTAGTGAAAGTTACTGGCAAGAATCTCTATTAAAAGGACATCCATACGGTCAGGATATTAGTGAAAGAGGGTATTTTGAAGAATGGAAACAGTCATCTACAGAGCTCCATTTTGAAGCATGGCTTACTGATAAATTAGCAACAACTCAAGCGAGTCCCTTATCGAAAGTTGCTTACTTGGATGAAACACAAAGAGCTGCATACTCTGTAAGCTTTAGAGAAGGGAAGATTTTCCAAGGAGATCATCCTGTAGATACAACTAAGATGGAAGCCGGTAATGAAGCTGGAAAGGGGATCTTTGTAATCGGTCCTTATAGAAAAATGTATGTAGGGACACATATTATGGGGGAATTTCACCACTCCAGCTTTTTAAGTGGAGCCGCTGTTTTTGGAGCCGGATCTATTGTAACGAATGCTGAAGGGAAAATTATTGAGCTTTCGAATCATAGCGGACATTACAAGCCAGGAGATCCACAACTTCTCGCTACTTTGAAATTACTCGAAGATAGTGGCGTTGATCTCAGTGGTGTAAAGCTTGTCAGAAAATCAGCCAATGGGATAGATGAAAGTTATAATTCTGCTAAGATTTTTTTAGATTCTCAAGGAGTATGTGAACCAGATGGCGTGGGCGGTTTAGAGTTTGTCAGATCAGGTGGTGTTATTACTGCTCTAACGCATCCTCAGCATCAGATGAGCAAATCCGATGTAATTAGTGATCTCAAGATTGTTGTTAAAAAGCTAGGCCTAAACCCGGATGAAATTAAATTTATACGTAAAAATGCAGCAGGAGATGAAGTTGAATATCCTTCAGTTAGTGAATATATCAGCAATAAAGGAGTTCAGCCTTCAGGTTGGAGTCGTGGTGATGTGATACGAACTTCAGATGGAGCTATTTCTGCAATTATTGTGAAAAGAGATGCTGCTATGTCAGAACAAGATATTTTACTTAGCGATATTCATTTTTTCTCCCATCTTGGACAAATGGGGATTGATATTGGAACTGTGATGGTTCGACAAGACTCTGATTGCTCGGGAGCTTCTGTAAAAGAGCATTTAGAAGGGAGCGTTTTGCGTTTAAGAGCATTATCAAGAGGATCTGCTGAATAATATTTATTTACAGTTTTGTAAGTTGAACCTTCAGGATTAGTTCTGAAGGCTTTTTTTATTTAAATCAGTTTTATTATCCTTGTAAGTAAAAAAACGTTTATTTATGAATTGCGAGCATACGTATGGCATGTGTTTAATTAAAGTTTTGTTTAGTATGTATTTTTTAGTTTTTATTGAAAAAATTCAATTTTTGCTATAATATAATAGGAGTTATTTATAAAAATTCGAGAAGGAAATGGCATCAAATATAACCTTACATTTTTCTTTAGATCCTACTGCTCGAAGAAGTAGTATATTAGAATTACAACGAGATTTTGTATTAGAAGTCACTATGCCAAGAGTGGGCGAGAGAGAATACACGTTCATGAGAAAGCCAGCAGATGGTTTAAGCAAGATATATACTGCATTTCGTCATTTCCTTTACAGCACACAGATAGTCGAAGGGGAGTCTTTACGAAGGTTGATTGAGAGTGCCTCTCAGAATCGTGATACCTCAGGTCCAGACATTATTTCCCATCCAGAGTTCAAATCATTTGCAAGAAGCTTAAGAAAGGTAGAAATTGGCCTTATCCTTAAAAGAGCCTTACATAAAGCAAGCTATTTAGGAAAAGGTCTTGAAAGAATAGAAAAAGAGGGAGGTTCAGGAAAGGTATTAGAGGAAGGACGGTGGCCCGAGGCTCTTTTAGGGGATCATTTTTTTACTCAAGATATAGAAATATATTTTAGAGAATGGAGGATTTCTGATTCATACCTTTGTTTTGAAGAATGGTTCGAACATAAAATGACAAATTCTACGACACATCTTCATCTCTCAAAAGTTGCTTATCTTAGCGAAGAGGAAAGAGAGGCTTTTACAGTTTCAATCAAAGAAGGAAAAGTCTTTAGAAGAGATCTCCCCCTAAATACAGAGAAAATGAATGCGGCAAATCTCTTAGGAAAAGGTATCCTTGTTATTGGACCTGATAAAAAAATGTATGTGGGATCTCACAACATTGGAAAATTTCATCATTCTAGTTTTTTAAGCGGATCAGCTGTATTTGCGGCTGGTACTATTGCTACAAATTCCGATGGACAAATCGTTGAAATCTCAAATAAAAGTGGGCATTATAATCCTGGCTTACCACAAATTCTATCAATGCTTCAATTGCTAGAGGATCAGGGGATAGATCTTTCTGTAGTTAAATTTACCAAAACTAATGATGGAGGACCTTCCCTGGGATATAATTCTGCAAAAGCATTCTTAGATTCTAGAGGAGAATGTCAGCCTGATAGTTTTGATGAATTTTGCCTTATACGAGAAGGAGGAACTATAGTGGGAATAAGTCATAAATCCTCTGAAATGGCTCGTATGGATGTTGTACAAGGACTTAGAAGCCTTTCAGCAATGTTTAGCTTAGATCTATCGACTCCTGCTTTTCATTGTTTCACTCCTTATAATGACAACGTTAAATATCTTTCAGTTGGAGATTATATGGTAAGCAATCCAGCTATTCCTTGTGGATGGAGTGGAGGGGAAATTATCAAAGATGTAAAAGGACATATTGTAAGGATTACACAAAAAAAGGGGCTCTCTAAACAAGAAGATATTAAAAGCTGTCTAGCTTTAATAGTTTTTCTTGATCAGAAAGGTCTAGATCTTACAAGCACGATCTTGATAATAGAAGATGAAGAGCCGATAGCGGCGAAAGAATTTTACACTAAATATGCCAGATATTTGACTGTGTAAGTCCTCGGTTTTCTAAGCTAAATACCATCATTTCTTTTTTCTACTATTTTCCTGTAACCTTCAATAAAAGCTCCCTTAGGTTACCTGATATAGGCTAGGCTCTTCTTCTAGAGCTTCTTGGGATCTTAAAAAGATGGCTTCTTATTAAGAGAGCCACTTTAAGGTATGTGCCGGCAAGGGCTGTTTTTTTCATGGGATTTGTCTCTTTAATTTTCAGGCTCCTTAGCACTTGCAGGGCCTCAAGGCTTTTTTCGTCTAGTTTAGCTCCATGATTTAAGAGTATTCTTACCATGGCAGCATGTCCCTTTAAGATCGCTTGAGTAAGAGGGGATTTCCCGTCATGTGCGGCAAGATCTATATCTGCCCCGTGTTTTAGTAAGATCTCAGCGCCTGTGATATAGGACTTGTCAACAGCCAGGCGTAGGGGTGTTCTTCCGAGCGTATCTACGGCTCCAATTTGGGCCTTATGTTTTAAAAACACAGATAGGCAGCAGGGTTTCTTTAAGGCGACAGTCTGGTGTAGTAAGGAATTTTGAGAGTAGTCTTTGAGGTTGGGGTCCGCACCGTGAATCAGAAGGTAGTCAAGAACATCGGAATGTCCGTATCTAAGGGAATAATAGAGTCCTTGGCAGGGATTGGCTCCATGGGAAAGTAGTTTTTTTACCTCAGATAAAAGCCCTGTTGCCGAAGCTACCTGTATCCGATTTAGTCCTTCTTTTGAAACAGCGGTATGAATGGTAGGTTCATCTTCTTTTGTAAAAGGAGGAAAAGAGGGGCAAGAGTGAGCCACTCTACGAAGATACCCAAATTCAAAGCGGAGAGTATTTTCAGACAGGATCTGGCTTGTTTTGCATCCGCTAATCGTAAATTGTTCTTCTAGGTTAGAGTATTCTTCATTGGCAGGTGTTTTTTTTAGCAAGGTTTCGGTTTTATCCCAATCATCGTGTAGTACGTGGATGAGTTCATGAGCAAAGATAAGATAATTTGGGGAATCTTCTACCACTTTACCTTCGAGGGAGTGGCAAATCATAAAAGAGGGTTTTTCTAGATTCCATTCCACTTTGCTAAAGGGATCCTCATCTAGGCCAGAAACTTCACGATTAGGTCCTTTGTTAATGACTACATCGCGAGGAAGAGAGGTAATTGCCGTAAGTAGTAGTCTTCCTGAGGGGCGGAGCATAAGATTCTGAATATAGCCAAGTAGGGTCTCATGAAAATCGCTATCTTCCGTGAAGATTTTTAGGGGAGTTTTTCCTTCTTTTATAGCGAGATACAGCGCGTCATATGCCCGGCTTTCTGTTTTGGTGATTTCTTGCAGAGTGAGTAGTTTTTTTGAATCAGGGACTATTATTACATCCGTTCCGGTAAAAATAGAGGAAGGAGGTGGGGCTATTTTTGCAAGACTTGGAAGAGGGGGAAGGATAGCCCACTTTCTATATTTTAGGCTTAAGGGTGCATATCCGTCCGGCTCTTTATCCCTTCTGAGCTCCTTTAATACAAAAGAAAGGTCCATCTCCTTAAAGGGATTGGCGGCAGTGGGAAGACTTGCCGCCTGTTGCCTTGTAAAATAGGGGGTGGTTGAAGTTTTTAGTATCGGGGACATTAGTAGGTATTTGGTTTGTTGTAATAAATAATTGATTAAGGGTGAATAGTTTATGCTTAAGTAGGATAGATTTCAAGAAGGGAGTCTAGGCCATATTTCTAAATGGGCATACAAATTGCAGGAAAATCCTGCAAATTTTTATATTAAATATTTTAATAGTTCTTAATCTCTTAAGATCTTCTCTTTAGCTAAATGAGCTTCTAGCTCATAATTACAGCAAAATTTAAACGGGATGATCTATGAGAAAGCCCTCTTGCGTAAAAGAGCTTAAATACTACGGGATTCATGCCTGTCTTGCCATCGGTGAATATAGACCAGATGACATCATTAGGGTCTATATCGATCAGTCAAATGTAAAGACCTTTCGCCCTATCTTAAAATGGTGCGCAGACAATAAAAAAGCCTACCATATAGTAACCGTCGAAGAGCTTGATAAGGTAAGCGCCTCTGTCCATCACGAGGGAATATGCGTCCTTGCAAGAGAAAGCGCTCCTTTAAGCGCTGAAGAATTTTTTAAGACTCTTTCTAAGACAGAGGACAGTCAGTGCCTTCTTTATCTTGACGGGGTACAAAATCCCCATAATATCGGATCGATTTTAAGGACCTGCGCTCATTTTGGCGTTACCTACTTACTCGGAGAAAAGGGGAAGCTTCCAGCTCTTTCTCCTTCGGCCTGTCGTATTGCTAAGGGGGGAGCTGAAATGGTAAGACTTGTAGAAATAGAAAAGCCCAAAGCTTTTTTCTCTCAGCTTATAAAACAGGGCTTTTCTTTGGTCAGTACCTCTTCTCATGTCAGTGACTCTCTATACAGTTGCACTCTTCCAAAAAAAATGATTTTGGCTATGGGATCAGAGGCTGAAGGGGTGAGTAAAGAAGTTCTATCTCTATCATCTAAAAAAATCCAGATTCCAGGTAGTGGCCTTGTAGAGAGCTTAAATGTCTCCGTTGCCACAAGCCTTTGTCTTGGAGAATATTTTCGTCAGCACGGAGGGTTTTCATGTTAACAGGCTATCTTGCTCCTGAGGGACTAGAAAAGTATTTAGAAGCGGAGCTTACTGGAGTAAAGGATAAGATCGGCAGGCTATATATTGTGGAGGGTCCTGTCCAAAGAGCTTTCTTTGCCCAAAATATATGGCATGATGTGCAGCTACTAGAATTTTCTTCTATATCAGATGGAGCCAAACAGCTTAAAAGTTTAGGTAAGCTCTGGGCATTTTATCCCCATAATTTCATCCGAAGAGGTCAGCTCATAGGAGAAAAGCTCCCTTACTTTTCTCCTAAGCTTT
The DNA here is from genome assembly GCA_026398435.1 of Chlamydiota bacterium. Lineage (GTDB taxonomy): Bacteria > Chlamydiota > Chlamydiia > Chlamydiales > Rhabdochlamydiaceae > VGMB01. The sequence goes on from JAPLSW010000047.1 coordinate 33,260, forward strand.
CCCCTTTTCCTACAAAGCTCCCCAAGTCAACACTTGGGAGCTGGACTATGATCGATGAACATAGGATCTATGCAGCAGCGTCCGGGTCAAGTCCCATGGCTCATGGGGAAATTCATTTCCAAGAGACGAAAGTCCCTCCGAGTAGAGCCTATTTAAAATTATGGGAAGCCCTCACTCTTGTAGAAGTAGTTCCAAAAGAAGGGGAGATCTGCCTAGAGGTCGGATCAAGTCCCGGCAGCTGGACATGGGCTTTGCAGCAACTAGGCTGCAAGGTGATATCGGTTGATAGAGCGCCCTTAGCTGAGGGGATTGCTTCTTTAGAAGGAGTCACTTTCCTAAAGAAAGATGCCTTTTCTCTAGAGCCTCAAGATCTCCCACAAGTGGACTGGATCTTCAGTGATGTGATCTGCTACCCGGAAAAGCTCCTTGAGTGGGTACAGAAGTGGCAAATCGCTTTTCCTAAAGCCAATTTCGTCTGCACCTTAAAATTCCAAGGGGATGGGGGCTATGATGCCGCTTTAGAATTTGCAAAGATCCCGGGATCTAAGATTTTTCATTTATTCCATAACAAACACGAGCTCACCTGGGCTCTTATTAATCATTTCGAGGAAAAAGAGTGACCAAAACTGTACTTATCGTCTCTTGTACCAATGGTGCAGAAAAGGACATCTCGGACTTATGTAATGAGCTAAAAAAGAAAAAAGATAACAAGGGGCATTCTGCGAAATGCGTTTCTTTTTCTCAATTGCAAAACTTATGCAAATCGCAAAATAAACAGCCTATTATCAACGAAATCTGTTTTGCAGGTCATAGTGGTTTTCATAAGAGAAATGATGGGGGATCTTTAACGCCAAGAAAAATTGCAGAGCGAGAAATAGGTCCCTATCCGTTAGAAGAAGTAGCTAGAGTTTCTATAGAGGCTTTAACTAAGCTCAAGACAAGCACTTTTAAATATTTCGCCTGTGAATCAGCTGTAAATGAGCTCACCTATCATAGAAATGACAAAAATGTGGTTAAGATCCAAGAGAAATTTTCTACAGAAGAAATGGAAAATTTATCCTCTCTTATCGAAAATAATGAAGATGCTAAAATAAGTTCTATTCAATACGTCGCAATGCAGCTTTTTCAGGAATTAAATGTCTCAAGCAATAGTCGTAAGGTTCGTGTTGTGGGTGTCAATGGGGTAGCTTACATGATCTCCGGTCGTATGCGCATGAGAGCTTTCGATATCGAGCATGCAGAGTTTTTTGTAAAGGCGTCTTCTATTGTAGAAAGCGCTCTGGCTCTGCGTCCTTCACAGAAAAAAACGGCTTTACTACAAGCTGCCATTGAAAAGGAGCAGGCTCTGTTAAACAAGTTTGTTCATGGAAGAACATCGGCGCATAAAATTGAGTACGCTATTTTGGCTCAGCAGACTTTTGAAGAAGATTCAAATAAGAAATTAGATATTGAAATTACTTGAATGCTAGCGGGCTTCTTGATTTTGTTATAAATAAAATTTTAAGTAGCGTTTCTAAATTTTTTCTCTCTAAGTAGAACTTAAAGAATAATACGCTTCTAGCAGAGCTTAAAATCTTCCTGCTTAAGGATTTTAGTCTTTCTCTTAATTAGGGAAGCTAAATCAGAGGGGCTCCCATCAGTTTTGCATAGGGGGAAAATTTCAAATGAATTATACTCGACCATAATTCGGAAGCTAGTAGTTGGGATCGTCCCGTAAAAATTGCTAAATGGCTCCTTTTTGAAAATTACCAAAGGAAGGTGCATCTTGAAAAAATCAAAATTTAACTGGGGTCCGGGCCTATTCCTCATAACGTACCATCTCATTTTGTTGGTAGGTCTTCCTCTTTATTTTATCAACCATTCTCCAGCCGCTGGCCTTGTTATTACGTCAGCTGTTTTGATGTATATCACAGGACTTAGTGTTACGGTCGGTTATCACCGCCTTTACTCCCACTCCGCCTATAAAGCAAAGCCTGCTGTAGAAGCCGTGCTTGCTTTTTTTGGATCGATGGCGACAGAAGGTAGCGCTATCCGTTGGTCTTTCGATCACCGCCATCACCATGCCTTTGTAGATACAGATAAAGATCCCTATTCTATCAAGAAAGGTTTCTGGTATGCCCATTTCATGTGGCTTTTTGAAAAGCCTAAAGAAATTGAAAATAAAGTCGTTTCAGATCTAGTAAAAAATCCTATACTAAGTTTTCAGCACAAGCATTATGTTGCCCTTATGTTTGGAACAAATATTTTTGCAACCCTTGTTATCGGCTGGTATTTTAATGATTATCTAGGCTCCTTCCTTTTCGCATGGATGCTCCGTACTTTTGTATTGCATCACTGCACTTGGTTCATTAATTCTCTTGCCCATGTATGGGGCGCTCGTACCTATTGCCAGGAGCTGTCGGCTGTTGATAATTATATGATAGCTCTTTTGACCTTTGGCGAAGGATATCACAACTATCACCACACTTTTGCCTACGACTATCGTAACGGGATCCGTTGGTTCCATTTTGACCCAACTAAATGGATCATCTGGACACTCAGTAAAGTCGGGCTTGCATCGAAGCTCAGAACTAATCAGCGCTACTTCATCGAAGAAAGGCTCTTAATGGAAAGAAAAAGAATACTTCTTGCCAAAATCCAGTCCTCTTATGAAGACCATAAGGAAGTGCTGAAAGAAAAGATCCAAAATCTGACCGATAGCGCCCAAGCAAAACTTCGTCTGATGAGAGATTTAAGCGAGCGCTATAGCATGCTTAAGAAATCACCGGATAAAAAAGATGTGGTTTTAGAGCTTAAGGAACAAATCAAAGTGGCTAAAAAAGAGCTAAAACAAGAGTGGGAGTACTGGATGGATATGACAAAAGATATCATGTCAGGAACCGCTGCTTCAAAAATATCTACTCCCTCAGTAAAGTAGATTTCTTGTTGATACGTAAAAAATCCCCACGGGAAAATTCCCGTGGGGATTTTTTTTTACATAAAACTATCTGCCAATCTGCAGATATTTGAGGTTTCCCCTTCACATCGAGAAATAAGGGCTGTTCTCTCTGCTGCAGAGAGTATAAATAACTTCAAGTGCACGGCTTTATTTATCGCCGAATATAAAGCAGGGGCGCTATGGAACGGGTTGTTCCTTCCCCACGCAGGATCGAGGGTTAGCGGTTCTCCATTTTCCCTCCATATCCATTCCTCTATCAAATGGAGGTCTTCTTCAGAAAGAGTTGCAAGAGTTTCTCTTATTTCTGCTTCGAGTCTTAATTTTGCTTCACCTTCTGCAAGGGGTGCAAACCTTGCATAGGAAACGGTTTGTTTATAGAGTCTGGCAAGAGGGGATCTTGCTTCATATCTTGCAGTGATTGCCATCTGAGGAATAATCGATTCACTTGGATTAAACCCAAAGTATTGAGAGAAAATCCACCCTCTATACTCAGGAATCACCGTAAATAAGACTTGCTTGCTTAAGAGTAGTCTTACTTTTCCCTCGTTTGCAATTAGAGCCGTGGCAAGTGGCTCATCGAGCATAGCTGCATCGCAATGCATTTCAGCGATAAGAGAGACTATAAGAGGATGGAAGGAAAGTGCTACAGATAGCCCCGGTATTGGCGCTAGAGTTGTGGTAGATGCTACGGCTCCACTTGGAGCGCCTACTGCCCCGGATCCTATCATCGAAGGAGCCGATCTAGTACCACTAGGTCTAGGATAGCTACCTATAGCTCTAAAATTCCAACCTTCCGGGTCTGGATCTTCACCCGCAACACTTCCCGCAGCATGCGCGATGCCCGTACTTCTTTGATGATCCGGTAGCGCTCGGTGTTGTAGCTCTAGTAATTCTCTATTACTTAGTCCCTCAGCTCTCATCAACTCTTTGATTAAATCAATGCTTGCACGATCGATGCCGGTAAAATCCACTCTTCTTGCAGTCGGGTGTGTTGGAGGAGCTCCTACTGCCTCTTGGTCAAAATCATCTCCAAAGGCCCTAAGCATGTCAGCGCCTCCTACTGGATGGCGGGGAGGCCTTTGCCTTCCTGCGTAAGTTCTGGCTTCATCGCTTGCGGGGCTTGCCGCTGCATCACGATAGGATCTTCCCTCACTCCTACGACTTTCAGATCTTTGCGCTTCTGCGGCAGATCCTCTGTGCGCGCTACTGGAGCCGCCTCCTCTGGATGCAGAAGATCCTGCGCTTCTTGGCGCAGGAGATCTAGTGCCAGCGGCGGCCGCGGAAGCAGGTGGAAGATGGATGGTATTTTTAGGAATGGGTATTCTACAAAAAGGACACTTAAGGATTTGACTTGCCGACATCATACGTCTTATGCAGTCAGCACATGATGCATGATCATCTGTAAAGAGCCTAACACGGTCGTCAGCCTCTGGGTCTGTACCCACTCGTTGGAAGATCGCTTTTGCAATAGTTTCAGTAGTTATAGAAACCGCAAAGCCAAGGTGGCCGGTTTCTACTAGAAGTGGTCCATGTTTTGCACTGTCATATACTTCTCCGTATGTTGGTCTATGTAAACGGTAAAGAGAAATTTCTTTAGTGGCGCATAGGGAGCATTCACCGGTTGCTGCAACGGGGTTGTAGCTTCTTACTGAACTGGATCCAATACTTGCTGCTGACATTCTTTCCTCCTTTGGAAAAGATTGTATTAGGATTGTATAAATTTTTTCTTAAAGCGCAATTTGTTTTTGAGCTTTCTCAATAGAGATTTTTTTGCGGTTTTTTAGGGCAAAATGGAAATGACCTAAAGTTAAAGAGATGTTCTCGAGAGATTTCAGCTGATTTTAATGTAATAAGCTTCTAATTGTAAGTAGTTTAAAGCCTATTCTTGTGCTGAAGTAGGTCCTCTGCCTACTATGGCATCGGCACCTTATAGATTGCCCCCCTGAAAAGCCTTTACTATAGGGGGCGTTTCGGGGTATAATGGTGGGTAATTTGAAATAGGCTTTATAGTTATTGGAGTGATTTAGTCCACCCAAAACTTCCTCGTTAATTCTTTGATCGACGAACTTTTAAGCTAACCTGAAAAAAATGCATGCCCTATAGACTATCCTTACAAAAGTGGGATGGGGCGAGCTACACGAGAGGAAGTATTCCATGTCATTTGCAAGCTTTGGCCTATCAGAACCTATTTTACGCGCTATCGCGGAAAAGGGGTATACTGAGGCCACACCTATCCAACAGCAAGCTATACCCATGATTCTAGACGGGGGAGATCTTCTGGCAGGATCTCAAACCGGAACGGGAAAAACAGCGGGTTTTACCCTTCCTTTACTGCATAACCTTATGCTGAAAGGAAAAAGACAGTCTCCTAAAGCTGTTAGAGCCCTTATTCTAACGCCGACAAGAGAGCTTGCAGCGCAGGTAGAAGAGAGTGTTAGAACGTATGGTAAACACCTGCCATTAAAATCATTTGTGGTATTTGGTGGCGTGAATGTCAATACACAGATCACAAGAATTAGGAATGGTTGTGATATCCTCGTAGCAACGCCCGGTAGACTTTTAGATCTAGTAGGACAGAGAGCTGTCGATCTATCGCATGTAGAAATTTTAGTGCTCGATGAAGCCGATCGTATGCTCGACATGGGATTTATCCATGACATAAAAAGAGTTCTTGCGATCCTTCCTAAAGCGCGCCAAAACCTTCTTTTCTCTGCGACATTTTCAAGTGACATCAAGAGACTTGCAGAAGGTCTATTGCACAACCCAAAAATTATTCAGGTAGCAAGACAGAATTCAACGGCTGAAGGGATCACTCAAACGGTTCACCTCGTCAATGGATCTGATAAGAAAAAGCTTCTTACTCACCTTATAAAAACAAAAAATATCCCTCAAGTTCTTGTGTTTACTCGTACTAAACATGGAGCCAATAGACTTACAGAAGACCTCATTAAAGAAGGGATCACAGCTGCTGCAATCCACGGTAACAAAAGCCAGGGAGCGCGTACAAAAGCTCTTGCTGACTTTAAAAAGGGAGATGTAAGGGTCCTTGTAGCAACAGACATTGCAGCTCGCGGCCTTGATATCGATCAACTTCCCTTTGTAGTAAATTATGAGCTACCAAACGTGCCAGAAGACTATGTGCACCGTATTGGACGAACAGGAAGAGCTGGTAATGAAGGTGAGGCTGTATCTCTTGTTTGTGTAGACGAGCATGAATATCTTGCAGATATCGAAAAGCTCCTGAAAAGACAGATCCCAAGAGTTGCTATATCTGGCTTCGAGCCCGATCTATCCATCAAGCCTAAACCCATCCAAAATGGATCATTTGCAAGACACAATACAGCAAATGCCCCAAGAAGAGGCGGCCCGGCTCGCTTTGGTGCTAGAAAGGTCGATCCAGCGCAGCGTATGTTGCATGGCGCTATGCAAGGACATAAACGCTAGTTGTCCAAAGCGTCATCGATAAAAAAAGCCTCCTTTTTTAAGGAGGCTTTTTTTTTAGGAAAGTTTCTTGAAAATCTTCCAACATCTATGAATTTTCGGATCATGAAAATCAATCGGTAATGTTTTTTTAGAAATATCTTGGATTTTCAGCTCAGGAAACAGGGTCTCATCAAAGCTGAATTTTCGAGAATTGGTGCTGAAGAAAATTATCCCTTCAGGCGATAGGAGCTTTAATGCATCCTCAAGCAAATAAACATAATCCAGCTGAATATCAAACATCTTATCCATCTTCTTGGATCTAGAAATCGTCGGCGGATCGATGATGATCACATCGTATTTACTCCCACACAGCCTTTCTTCTTCTAAAAATATTGCGCAGTCAGCTCTTACAATGGGATTATTTTTTTCCGAAAGACCATTCAGTGTAAAGTTATCCCTGCCCCAGCTGGTATAGGTATTTGACATATCGACACTTTTAGTAAATGAAGACCCCTGAAAGGCTGCATGGACACTAAACGAGCAGGTATAGGCAAAAAGGTTAAGTAGTCTTTTCCCAATAGATGCGTTAGCGACAATTTGCCTTGTTTCTCTATGATCGAGAAACAGCCCCGTATCGAGGTAGTCCACAAGGTTCACCTTAAACTTCACCCCATACTCGATGACGTTGAAGAAGTCCCCTGAAATATCCGCTTTTTCATATTGCTCAGTTTTTTCTCTTTTGATCCTTGTGCGCCAAAAGATCTTGGTTTCATCGACGTTAAAAATAGCAAAGAGGGCATTCATCGCTCCGTCGTAGTGATCTTTTTCCGGTTCATCCGAATCTCTTGAAAAGCTGAAGTAGTGAACACAAAACCGTCCGTCATAATAGTCGATTGCGAGCGGGTATTCTTTGATATCCCTATCATAGATCCTAAAGCAATTGGTCGAGGTCCTTTTAGCCCACTTCCGTATATGGCGGTAGTTCTTACGTATCCGATTGGTCAGGGGGCAGCTTTTGTCATCTCCCTCTAAAATAAGGGGGAGGGATAGGGAGTTGTCACTCATGAGGGTCCTTAGGAGATGGTTTTTCATTCATTGTACCCTAAAGAAAGTATAGAGACAAATAGTCTGGGAAGTTTTTGTAGGGAGGTTCTCTTATATAGAATGGGCTTATTGCGGATAGGAGTTAAAAAAAATGATGTTAATAAAATTATTTTGTATATCTAAAATAAATAAATAATTTTGAGGAATTTATGAAATTCACGAAATCTCTTTTAGCTCTCTCCCTTCTTTCTTTTTCTACAGAGGTGTTTGCGGTGGCTTATACTTGGACGGGTTCGACTTCTGGTAATTGGGAGACAAGTGGAAATTGGAGCTCAACTGGCGGTGCCTATCCATCTCAGGCTATAGACTCTGCAGCCATGCAAAGTGGAATAACTGGTACTGTAACCCTTACAAGTAGTGAAGTAATCAATTCCATTACGTTTAATGCTGCAGCTTCTGGTGTTGGGTATAGAATAAGTCCGAACGCATCGGAAAGTATAACTTTTAAAGGGACGACTCCGTCTATTACATTAACCGAAGGTACGCACATCATTAAGAATCAGCTGTTGTTTACAGCTACTACAACGATTAACCTGAATTCTTCAGATGCAAGCTCCCTTGCCTTTTCAGGGCCTCTTAACCAGACTGGGGGGACCGCAGGGTTAATATTTACGGGTACAGGGACTGCAATTTATAATCATACAGGCCTTTCCGGACTCGTGAATTCCATTGTTTTAGACAATGGCGCTCAGCTCACTATCACAGGAACAGGAACTGGATCAAATTATGCAATACTTGTAGCCGACTCATTCACTATTACCAGTGGTACTATAACACTTGGTACAGCCAATGGGAATGGAAATAGAGGTGATTTGCAGTCTAATACAGGTGATGTCCATATAGGATCAAATGGACTGATCACCTCCCTTTATGATGGTATAATTAATCTTCCCACTACGGGTACCGGAGCGCTTGTAATTGAAAGTTCCGGCAGATTGGAAATGGGATCTGGGTCAGGACAGGGACAAATAACGAGTACTAATGGTAGTGCTGCAATCACCGTAACTAATAACGGTAGTGTAGCGCCTGTTTCTGGGACATCGACCACCCCTTCTGGTTTGTCGATACTTCCTGGAGCAAGCTCAACTTATCATCAGACTGCAACTGGGATCCTTGACGTGTATCTCGATATGTCACAAGCCTCCAATAAGCTAAGCTCCATTAGCACTAATACTTTCATCTTAGATTCAGGAAGTACATTGAATGTAAATGTAATTGATGCCACAGGTGTCGGAGCTTTAGGTTCTTCTCTCCCCGTCCTTATAGCATATAATGGATCGGGAACTCTTGCAGGTACTTTCTCGACTATCAATCTTATAGGATCTCTTCCTGCAGGGATTACTATGAATCCTCTTTATAATGTAGACCCGCACCAGCTTTTTGGGTTGTTATTCTCTTCAGGGTCCCCTTCTCCAACTCCTTCCATTAATACCTCGATCAGCTCTTATGTCGGAGGATCAAATCAGGCGGTTTTCACCTCTGTAAATAATTCGAATATCCGTTTAGGAAGGCAGATGCAAAGAGTGAGGGGTAATTTTTCTGAGAATTTATCCAGGCCCTCTCCAAATGCAAATCCTGTGGCGTCAAGCGCTAGCACCTTTAACACAGAAGGGCTCCTGGTAGACAGTAATGAAAAGATCACTCTGCAAACGCAGGACTCTGCTACAAAGAACCCGAAGAAACCAGCTAATTTCTATACGGGAGCAATCGGCAATACCGGTGATGTAAATAAAAAAAGTGGGCAGGCAGGATTTGACTACTGGTCAGCGGGGGCTCTTGCAGGTTTTGATTATGCCTTTTCTCAGGTAGGTGTCGGAATACTCACCTCTTATGAAAGAACCGATGCTCATGTGGATGCCAGTTGGGGTAAATTTACCATCGATCAGTTTCATGCAAGCCTGTATGCAACTTATGCTCCAGAGCAGCTTCCGGCGATATCAGTAAATGTCATCGGAGGGGGCGGGTATGAAATCTATGATATCCATAGAAATACACCAGCTACGACCGCTAAAGGATATCCTAAGGGATATGAAGTAGATGGCCTTGTAGAAATCGACTATACCTTTTCTGCAAGAGATTATGCTTGGATGCCAGAAAGACTCTATTTTGGTCCTATGGTATCAGCCCAGTATGTCTATCTGGAAAAAGGGGAATATACAGAAAGGGGAGCGGGCTCTTATGACCTTACAGTCTCTAGTCAAACTACCGATTCTCTAAGATCCTTTTTAGGTGCGAACTTAAATTATACCATAGAACATAGAAATATAGACTTTACCCCTCAAGTATATGCTGGATGGCAAAGGGAGTTCCGCAATAAAAACAAGTCGCAATCCTTTGCTCCTATCCTTGTGGGAGGGGTTGCAAGTTCCGTGATGGTTGTTGGAGCTGGTCGCAATACCGCTCTTGCAGGTGTTGATCTTGCTGTGACTTTCTTTAAGAAATACCAGATTGAGGCAAGCTACGATTTTGAGTGGAATGATCTCTTTCAAGATAATTCTGTATATTTAGGATTTAACCTTAAGTTTTAAGTCTTTCAGTTATCTCAAAAAAACCTTCTTAAGGCGATCCCTTAAGAAGGTTTTTTTTCTGTCTAGTAGTCTGTTTTACGAGGATGGGTGAATTTTTCTTAATGCTTTCTTAACTCTTTCTAGGAGAGAATTCTTCAAGCTATTATATTGTTAGCTTCTTAGTTAACTATAACTCAAATTAGCAAGAAAAAGCATATTAAATTCTTTAAGGAGAACCCTATGTCAACACCCGCTATCGCTTCAAGAGCCGCTGACGCAGCACTCGATACAGCACCTCGACCAGATACTTCATGCTGCAGCATTCTTGTAAAAACAGCACTTACTGTGGCCGTTGTTGCGGCTACAGCGATTGCCTTCACTGTTACTTTAGCATGCGCGTCCCCACTTGTTGGACTCGTTATACTTGGTGTAGCTCTTCCTCTAACAGCTATTTTCCTTGGTGCTACATGGGCGGGTTCTTCAAGTTACGTGTCTTACCCTGCACCAAGAGCTTATGCTCCTGTTTATACGAGCGCTCCATCTCCTCTATTTTTTGGGTCAGCTCGAGGGATTTTCGGGACTGAGCGTGCTTCAGCATCTCGTTTTGGGCCTCCAGCGGGCGCAGCTTTTGCGGATAGACCTTTAGAGTCTGGTTGGGGAAGAGGACATGCTTTCGGTGGTATGCCGGCTGCTAGAGCGCATCGTGCAGTCAGCGGTGGCTTCGGTGGTGTTGTTTTGCCAATGGGCCCTCCAAGAGCAGCTCCTGAGGCCGGTCATGTTGGAGTCGGTAGTGGTCGTCGCTCTAGATAGTCATTAGCGATTTATCTTTATCTCAAAGGGTCTCATTTTGAGGCCCTTTTTCTTTGGTAGTTTTAGCAACTTTTAAGTTTTGCGGTAGATGTCAGTAGCTGTAGCTTGGGACTGAGGATATATGACAATTTCCTCGACGTTTACATGGAGCGGTCTTGTAAGACAATATACTACAGCATCTGCAATATCCTCAGCAGAAAGGGGAGTGAAGCCCTGGTAGAGTTTTTTCGCTCTATCTTCATCTTGGAAGCGGACGATGCTAAATTCTGTTTCTACAGCGCCAGGAGCTATTTCGCTGACGCGAATAGCGGTTCCCAGAAGATCGATCCTGAGGGATTTACTGAGAGCTTTCACTGCGTGTTTTGTTGCGCAGTAAATATTTCCACCGGGGTAGCAGCTGCGCCCGGCAATCGAGCCAATATTAACGATATGTCCCTGATTTCTTTGGATCATACCGGGAAGGCAGGCTCTTGTCATGTAAAGGAGTCCCTTTACATTCGTATCGATCATAGTATCCCAATGAGCTACAGTTGCGTTTTGCATCTTATCTGTTGTGAGCGCAAGACCGGCATTATTTATCAGAATATCTACGTCAATTTTTTCTTTTTCTAGTTTTGCAAATAGAGCTTCAACCTCTTTGTTTTTTTGAACATCGAGCTGGATGGGTATGACTTTAATACCATATTTAGCAGCAAGCTCTTCAGAGAGCGTCTGCAGGCGATCTAGCCTGCGAGCTGTTATGACTAGATTCACTCCGAGCTCGGCCAGCTGCAGGGAGATCTCTTTTCCTATGCCGCTTGATGCTCCTGTAATGAGCGCTGTCGCTTCTTTAATAGATCGTTGCATAAATGGCCCCATAATTTTGAAGTGCTCTAAGACGAAAAATAGATCTTAAGAAAATAAATGTGAAGAAATCTCAGTTTTTTAAAAAATTTAATTAGTAAATTTCTCTGAAATTTCGATTCAGCAAGGGGACTTATGAACATGATTGCGAATTGGCATCGAAATTTTTCTTGGAAAATGATGATAGTTTGTGATAAAATTACGTATAACCAAAACAAACATGGTTTATACGATGCTTAGCTCATCAAATCAAAAATTCTATCGCCTCTCTTTCAATTATTATTGGCTCTAGCCAATAACCCTTTTTATACCCCTCATTTTTTTGCATTTTTAGATTAGTAAAGACCCAATAGAATATTCAGCTATTTTAGCGAATTTTTTAAATCACAGGAGAAAGATATGTTAATACAAGATCGTCCATTAGCTATTCCTCTAGGTATAGTAAATAGCAATTCGTCTGCAATTATTGCTTGCCAATCATCCCCTTTCGTCTATTCATATTCCCCTTCTTATTGGCAACTCCCAGTTGCTTTCTTTTATTTTATCTAATTTTACGTTGAAAACTTTTGCTTAATTTCTCTAGTGAGAAGTAGAGCAAATACCCCTTTAAAAAATTGTTAGCTTACCAATTCGGAATCTAACGCGTTTGTATTAAAATAATTATTATAGGTATTTTTATGGCTATGTTAGTTGCCGCACGTCCGGCTGCAGTCTCAATTGTAGAGTCGTTATTTGGTTCGGAAATTGAGCATATTAGAGAATCTGAAGGGTTGATGTGTAAAACGGCACTTCTGATGACTGGTATTTTCTTAGGTAAAGGTGGTAAATCCACCGGGGTTTGCAACGCCCTAGAGAAAGGTTTATTTAAAGAGTTTGATGCAAATCCAGGAGATGGGGGGTGTCAACTTCGAGCTTTAGCTTTAAGAGACATCTCAAATAGGGATTTAAGTAAGGAGTGCGCAGAACTTAAAGCTGCTATGGAAAAAATTAAGAGAGTTATAACAAGTCGTTATACTTCTCATAAGCTTCCAGAAGAGTCTTCTTCTGTCTTTTTTGATAGAGAGCTAAGGGTTATTCAACTCTCTGCTGAGATGGAATACCTCATGCATTGTCATCTTTTAAAGGTTCTTCGAACGCCTTACCAGACACTGGCATCAGGTGTCGTTATGACTAAAACTGAAATGCATAAATTAACCCTCTTTCAACCAGCTGCAGACAAGATTGAGTCTGATATAAGAAGAGCAATTGTTGAAGAATCCCAAGTAAGAACTTCTTTTCTTTCGATGGAAAGGGTAAGAGCTGAGGTGGATAAAATAACAACATTGCTGCCGGCTGAACTTGAAATTGTGACAGAGATGTTATCTGAAAGCCATACTCATGTCTTCACAGCAGATGACAGGTTCCGTCCAAAAGCCTTTGGATGTCTTTTTTATGCAATCAAAACGCTCCTTCAAAGACTTAAGGAGGAGCAAACACTCATTTGTTTGAAAGGGATTGTTCCTAAGGGGAGAGAGGGGGTTAGCCTATTTCTTCAATCAAGCGCAAGAGGGGCAGAGTTTGCTCTGATTCCAGGAGGGGCGGTAATAGATACCGCTCAAGATGTTGTAGTTTTTGAAGTGGTATTTAACCAAACGGAGGCTGCAACTCGGGAAATGCTTTCTGCCCGTAGTTTTACAGAGGAGGCTCTGATAAACGCGAGCTTAGAAAATCAGTTCGAAAGAGGGTCTACCCTTGAATCGATGGAACATGAATCTGCAATTGAAGAAGTGCTTACACATAAAGCGATGGCAGAGGGTCGGGAAATCGCTTTTGCCATAGATCATATCTATTTTGATAAATTAAAGCACGTGAGGCTGTCATAAACTATGGAGACTACACACAAACTGATAAAGGTCATTTCCTTTGTCCAGATGAGTAAGTTTTTTAGCCATTTTGGAGTGCGAGCTTTGCTCGTACTCTATATGGTTGAAACTCTTAAATTTGGAGATATTCAAGCCTTTAGCATAAATGCTTTATTTTGTGCCCTTGTTGAACTCAGCGCGCTCTTTGGAGGATGGGTTGCAGACAGGTTTTTGGGTTTGAAAAAATCCGTGCTTTTTGGATCGATTATTCTTTTGCTAGGATTTTTTAGTTTACTATTTGCTAAGGGATTTTTTCTTAGTTTAACCTTGATCGTCCTTGGATCTAGTCTTTTTTCTAGTAACATCATAGCGCTTCTAGGAAGGGCTCTTGATGAAGATAAAAGAAGGGAAGGATTTATAAGTTTTTACATGATGCAGAATATAGGTGCTCTTTGTTCTGTCTTAATCTCAAGCTGGATCGCCTCCAGTTTTGGCTTCCAGATGGGCTTTTTAGCCGCAAGTATAGGGATGCTACTTTCTGTCATTGTATTATTTTGGAATTTTGCACTTTTAAATACTCTGCAGGAAGAGAAAAAACCTTGTAGTGTCTTAAAAGTGATCGGGCTTTTTTTAGGACTAGGGGCGGCAGCCTTGCTTGGCTTTCATTACCAAACAATTGCTTTGCCACTACTGCCTTTTCTGATTCTGGGTTGTATCAGTATGTGCCTAGTTAAGCTTCTTTCCTGCAAGGAAATCAGTAAAGTTAGGATTAAAAAACTGTCGGTCTATCTAGGAGCTCTCATTTTGTTTTTTGCAGCTGAAGACCAAATGTTTTCCTCTCTCATGGTATTTTCTGAAAGGGAGGTGAATCGAGAGCTTTTTGGGGTAATCATTCCCAGTGGTTTTATCATGGCCATGAATCCGATCATCATCTTTGCCTTTGGTAATATGATTTCTAGGATAAAGGTGAAATTGATTTATCCTTTTCTTTTAATTGGGGGCGGATTTTTACTCCTTTCCCTCTTGGTATTTTTGCAGGTGGGAATTTCCCTTTTATCTATAGCCATGATCGTTGTGTCGATTTCTATTGGGGAGCTCATGCTTGGCCCTTTAATTTACGACTTTGCTTCAAAGACAGGAGGAGAGAAAAGGGGAGGATTTGTCATGGGGATTGTTTCTCTTGGGTTTTCGGTTGCTTATTTAGTGAGTGGGTATTTCAGTCAGATGACAAGTTATATCCAAGCGGCACATGCAAAAGATGCCTATGGTTTTAGTTTTTTACTTATTGCGCTTCTCATGTTGATGGGTGGCTTTATTTTGCAATTTTTAGATAGAGATGAATTTCGTGTTCTTGAATCGAGAGGTTAATCTCTTAAAAAAACGAGAAGGATATACAAAAGAGTAGCGGTAAGATAGGTTGTTATTACGGATTTGAAATATTTTTTATTTTTTTTGCTGAAATGTAAGTCTCAGCTTCTCTGGTACTTAATTTGTGGGGTTATAATTTTTAGGTGTAATTTTAATAATATATTATAGACTTTATTTCAATAATTGTATTATATGTTGTTTAAAGGACTTTAAGGAGATAAAGTATGGATATTTCAATTTTTCTAGCTAAGTTGATCGGTGTTTATTTATTGATCATTACTTTTTTGTGTGTATTTAGAAAACGTCAGGTTGAGTTAACAGGTAAAGAAGTTGTCTCGTCTAAGAGCGCTTTGGCTATATCTGCTGAATTCAGTTTAATTGTCGGTTTAGTGATCGCAATCGATCATTCAGTCTGGGAATATAGCTGGAGAGGGCTCATTACACTTATTGGATATTTACTTATCCTAAGAGGTGCAATGCGTTTTGCCTTCCCATCAGAAGTGAAAAAAATCGGAACTAAAATGCTCACTAAATTTTTCTGGCCTATGTGCGTTGTCATGTTGGCTGTAGGGATTTTCTTGACATACCGTGGATTCACATTTATGGCGCAGTCAATGACAGCTCAATAATCGAAAAGATTTAAGGGTTGTAGTTTGTAAAAAAGGCCGGGTACTACCCGGCCTTTTTGCTTTTCAAGAGATGTTTAATCCTCTTCTTGTTGGGTATAGAGTTTTAACCTGTGGTCTCTTGTTTCCTCTATTATCGCCT
>JAPLSW010000075.1:0-1929 GCA_026398435.1 Chlamydiota bacterium
AAGCCGGCGGAGCCGTCATGGTAACTTGCGGAGAAACAATGCTTCTTACCACTGCATGTGCCTCCCCTAAAGCCTCTGAGGAAATCGACTTCTTCCCTCTAAGAGTAGACTATCAAGAAAAGTTTTCCTCTGCAGGAAGAACTCTCGGTGGATTCATTAAAAGAGAAGGACGACCAACTGAAAAAGAAATTCTTGTATGCCGCCTGATCGACAGACCTTTGCGTCCTATGTTCGAAGATGGATACTATAATGAAGTCCAAATTCTGTCTTATGTACTTTCCTATGATGGTGTTAACGCGCCTGAGCCTCTAGCTATTTGCGGAGCGTCAGCCGCCCTTGTTATTTCAGATATCCCTCTTGTAAAACCTGTAGCAGCTGTAAGAGTCGGAATGATCGATGGGGTATTCATTATCAATCCAACGATGGAAGAGCAAAAAACATCTAAACTTGATTTAATGCTTGCGGGAACTGAAGATGCGATCCTTATGATTGAAGGATATGCTGATTTCTTAACAGAAGAGCAAATCATCGATGCGATCCACGAAGGTCATGTTGCCATTAAGACTATTTGCGAAAAGCTCTCTGACTGGCAAAAAGAGATCGGCAAAACCAAAAATCGCGCGGGTCTTCGTATCATTCCAGAAGAACTCTCAGAAGATATCGAAGCAAACTTTGGCTCACGTTTAAAAGCCGCTCTTAAAATCAAAGAAAAACTCGTTCGAGAAGATCAAATCAGCGCAATTAATGCTGAAGTTTTAGCTCGTCTCTTCCCTGAAGGACAAACACCAAGATTTAGCAAACCAAATGTCATGATGGCCTTTAAGAAAATTCAAGCCTATCATATGCGTGAAGCTATACTTGAAGATAAGATTCGTATAGATGGCAGAACATGTGATCAAGTCCGTCCTATTAACATAGAGATGGGACTACTTCCTAGAACGCATGGAAGCTCCCTGTTTACCCGCGGAGAAACACAAGCTATCGCTGTTGCAACTCTCGGCGGAGAGACAATGGGCGTGCGCTATGAAAATCTCGATGGGGAAAGCCACAGAAAGTTCTATCTACAATACTTCTTCCCTCCTTATTGCGTAGGGGAAGTTGGAAGAATGGGTATGCCAGGAAGAAGAGAGATCGGCCACGGCAAGCTCGCAGAAAGAGCGCTTGCTGCAACCATCCCTTCTCAAGAACATTTCCCATACGTCATACGCCTTGAGTCTAACATCACAGAGTCTAACGGATCCTCTTCTATGGCGTCTGTCTGTGGTGGCTGCCTTGCTATGATGGATGCGGGTATTCCGATTAAGCATCCGATTGCAGGTATTGCTATGGGTCTTATTCTAGAAGGCGATCGCTATGCAATCCTTTCTGATATCTTAGGTGCTGAAGATGCCCTTGGAGACATGGACTTTAAAATAACAGGAAATGCCCATGGTATCACAGCATTCCAGCTCGATATTAAAGTCGAAGGGATCACAACACATATCATGCAAGTAGCTCTTGCCCAAGCAAAACAAGGAAGGATTCATATCCTCAATGAGATGCTCAAGGCCTGCCCTAAAGCTAAAACTGATCTTTCTCAGTATGCTCCTCGTATCGAAACAATGCAGATTAAGCCTAGCAAGATCGGTATCGTTATCGGACCAGGTGGTAAGCAGATCCGCGCTATCATAGAAACAACAGGCGCTCAAATCGACATCAACGACAGTGGTATCGTAAGCATTTCTTCCACTAACCCGGAAGCTATGGTAAAAGCGAAAGAGATGATCTTTAACCTAACAGCTGATGTTGAAATTGGAAAAACATACAGAGGACGTGTAGTATCGATCGTTCCTTTCGGTATCTTTGTAGAAATTTTCAGTAAAGAAGGCCTTTGCCACATCTCAGAACTTGCCCACGCCCATGTTCAGAATATCTCCGACATGGTAAAAG
>JAPLSW010000075.1:1952-13219 GCA_026398435.1 Chlamydiota bacterium
TCAACGCCCGTGGACAGATCAAACTTAGCCATAAGGCGACGCTTCCCCTACCAGAGAAAGCGTAAAGTTTTCCAGTTAGAATTAAAAAGGCCTGAGGGAGAATCCCCTCAGGCCTTTTTTTTCTCAACCTTGAAAAGCATTACCTTGGAAATAAGGGATTATTCACAACCTTATAACCTGCAACCCCCTCTCTATAATCTCGCTCTCCTTTTTTTATCTTAAGTTGCAATGTCGGAGGAATCCCACTGTTTCTATGATGCCTTTCTATAGAACTCACCATTTTATTTTGAAGTCTCTCTAACACACCAATTTCCTGGCTTAATGCCCCACCTTTCGATCTCATTTCTTCGATTAATCCTTTAATTTCTGAAAGAGCTGATACAACCTCTGAATAAGCAAAAATATTAGTTCCATCGCAATATCCACAAGTCTCTTCTACCTTGAGTATTTCTTGATATCTTCTATGAAACTCTGCCCCTCCAGTAGGCGCGGCGCTATCAGCTCGCGCGGCAGCGCCAGCTGATGCTGAAGAAGCTCCTCCAAGAGATGGCCCTGCAGGATCGCGATGTCTCCGTGCAGTGTCCACTGTCACTGTAAGTTCCTCGATGATTAGCTTTATATGACCTTGCATATCTTGTAACTGTTCAGTGAGTGAACTCAAGACCCGAGCTGATGATGTCTCAGAAATTTCAGCAAGTAGCTGAGCAATATCTCTTGAGAACCTGTTAAGAGACTCAATATCTCTTTCCTCAAACGCTCTGTCTAGTCTAAGAATCTGAGAATACACTCCAATTAATGGCTCCGCTCGATGCCTTAGATCAAATTCAGGGCTTGATGGACCCCTTGCTGCAGCTGCCGCGGAAGGCCCGCCAGCACTCGGGATAGCACTAGCTGATGCAAGCGGGCTTTCGCTAGCCGCAGCATCTAACGAAAGATCCATGCCCACTCTTCTGATATCCTTTTGAAGCCTTTCTCGAATACGCATTAAATCAGTCAACTGAGATTGAACTGTATAAGTTTGCTCGACACCAGAACACTGCCTCAATAGAGCCTTATATCGCCCTACCAAACTAGGAAGAAGATCCCTTTTTTTATCATCTGATTTCCCTGAGCAGTCGGCACAATCGCCGCTTAGATCTGTAATGTCAGCCCCTCGTTTAGCTTCAACTTGTCGTAATTCATTAGCACCCCCTCTTACAACCACATCAGGCCGGCGGACTAACGGAGGTGGAGAAGCAGTTGCCGCAGAACGCGCTACAGGAGCATGTGGTTCTGGAGCGTCTAACATTAATAAAAGAGCAGAGTTGGTTTCCTCATAAAGCTCTTGAATCTTTTGATGGCGCGCTTCTGCTTTCTGGAGAATTTGTGCTTCCATTGTAGGGCTGTCATTTTCAGCTAATTCTTGCTGCATAGCTGAGTCGACAGCCTCATGAGCTTGTGCATTACAGGCGTCTAACGCCTCAAAAGCAGCTGTTGACGGGCTCCCCTGAATTAATGTAAAGTCCGATTCAACATCATCTAATAACGGGTCTGAAGAAGCCGTTGCCGCAGAACGTGCTACCCCAGCTGCAGCTCCTGCAGAGGGTATCCTTGGTTGTTTAAGTATATCCATAGTACGGCCAACGATATTATCAAGGAGAGCAAGTTGCTCTGATCCTTTCGAAATAATTCTTACTATATCATCTTCACTGGCAGTGCGCGATGATTCAGATTCCATGCCTGCTTGGACATCCGCTTTAGCTCTGAAATAAGCTTCCTTGGTTCTGGCCCGAAGAAGAGGTATATCAACACCTCTTGGAGAAGCACTATCTCTATCTCTCAATATAGCGTCACATGTACGCGTAAATGAATCTAATGGATTCAATGGTGGAGGAAGTGCACTTGCCATAAATAACCTCACTATTTTAAATATGATTTTATTTTTTTATCTGATAATCAATAAAAGGATTATCTGAAGAGATTTAATGTAGTTATACAGGTTTTCAATCCTTTAATTTCTGCAACCAATTTATCCTTAAACGCGCTGTCAGAAATTCTAAAAATCAGGTCTGTAATTTCCTGTATCAATATCCTCTTCGCTCTAGGATTAACCGGTGAATCCATATACAATAATTCTTTAGAACGAGCAGTGAGTTCTCCAGCTTCTTTCGTGTAGTTTTCTTCTAAAACTTGAATCTCGACTGTCATATATTCTATACCGGATAATAGTATGTCTATTTCTGGGCCAAGTTCTTCTTTTAAGTGGGGAACGTGATCTATGATATTTAGTAGTTGAAAACCTTCCTTGATCAGGCTCGAATAATGAGGAATTTGCGATTCTTGGGGTCCGGTTTCAGGCAAATTGCGAATCTCTGCGAGCAAACGAGTAAATCTCTTACTAAAATCATTCCTTTGTGAAACTAAAGCTGCTGAACTAGCCCCCTCTGCAGCCCTAGATTCTGAGGAAGGAGCAATAGTAGGTGCCCGTTCAGGCTTAGCTGCTGAGGGATGCAGCCTTGGAACTTCCAGTCCTTTAACGATTTTATGGAATACGTTTTGAGTAGCTGCAACCAGTCCGGATCCTTTACTGCTCAGTATAATAACCCGAGAAGGACTTAAAAACGCTGAACCTAGTTCCTGCAAATGGAGCATTCCGTTGGACAAGTTAGCAAATCCTTCCCTAAGAGGATCTCTTCGACCACTCTGAGGTGCAGAACTAGCTATTCCTACAGGCTTAGCCCCTGAGGCAGCGACCCTAGGTCCTGCAATTGTTGAGAGGGCATCTTTGTAAGCTGTCTCGATAAGTGCCAGCTTGGCTGATCCTTCTGAGATAATTCTCACTTTATCCGCATCACTACTACTAGATAAACCTTCAGATTCCATCTTTTGCTCTACGTCTCTAATAGCGCTTGTATATGCAGCAGAGATTTTATCTTGGAGGCCAACTCGTCCAGTAGAAAGTTGGGGTATTCCTGATGCTATAGAGGCACATTCTTGATAAAATCTATCTAAGGGATTCGAGGAACTAGAAGAAACTGGACCGCCCATAAATAACCCCAAATATTTTTATGATAAAAACTTAATTCCTAAAGTAGAAAAATGCCCAAAGCTTTGCTTTGGGCATTTTTCTAAAGCAGTCAAGAATGAAATACTTTCTAGTGACCAGATTCCAAATCTTCAAGCACACCTTCAGCCATACCTTTCATAAATTTGAATTTCTTCAAATCATCGGTAAAGAAATGAGCTTCTGGGCTTGCAATGAGTCTATCGTGCATATTACCTATCTTGCTGATATACTCTCTGAGGGTATTGGTATCATCTATAAGCAATAAGCCCCTTTCATTAATCTCTTGAAAGAGTTGATCTACTTCTAGTCTTAGAGATCCAGAAGCTTGTGAGTTAGAACTCACAGGAGAATGCCTTACCTCTTCCTCATGACGAATGGGGGAACTAGGAGCCTTTGGAGCTATGGAAGTAGTGGTAAAATTAGCACTCGAAGAAAGACTCGATGATTTAACATCAATTCGACCAATGGTCAATTGATACACTTTTTTAATCATCGCCAGTTCCTGCGCGCCACTTACAGCAATATCACCACGAGTATCTGCATCGATTTCTGATTTAAATGCCCAGTCATCCATCACATTATTCACAGAATCGCGAGATTTTGCATAGGCTGTGGTAAGTCGGATACGTAGCAATTCTATATCTCTACGTAAAATAGAACTTTTGCTAAGTTCTAACTCTACCAATTTACACTCACGCGTAAATTGCTCCCTGTACATTGCTAGATTTGGGGGGGGGAAGTCACTAGCCATAAGTTTTCCTCTTATAATGTTCTTTGATGCTTTTATTCTATTAACTTCATTTTATAGCAAAAATTATTTAAATATCAAATAAAAATATTAATAATTCGTTTTTAATAGACAGAAAATAATATTGTCGGAATTTTAAGACTTAAGAATTACAAATGAAAAAAACAAGAATAAACATGCTAAACACTAGAGTCTAAAAGACCTTTGATATTCATCATTAAGACCTTTCCTAATGGCATCAAAAACCTCTTTTATGGCCATTAATCTTTGATCTCTTTGGCAAGTAGCCTCCGCTCTCTGTCTGGTAAATTCAGCAGATGCTCTTTCGTAATGGGCATTTCTCTCAAGCGAAGCTGCAGCTATTTCTTCAGCAAACACTTGCCTCTGCCTATTAAATGCAGTCCATGACTGCTGGGTAATTGCTAGTGCAATACGGTCTACTTCTATAACTTCATTCCTTTTTACTTCTAGCTCGGACTGAAGGGCCTCAGCATCTGGCGCTGTTTGAGGAAGTCTTAACAACACTTGAATTTGCTCTATTCGGCCATTTATGAATGCTTTAACTCTATTTTGCTCTGCTACAATAGCTGCAGAATCTCTTTCATACTCTCTTTGGATTATAGGTATCCTTTGAGGGAGAATAGCTAAATATAAAGCATCCGCCGCCGCAATCTCCCCTTCTAAATCCTCTTGCTGAGGTCTAATTTGCGCTAAAAAATCTTGTGTAACCCCATCGCTCTGCCTTTGGTACGCAGATCTTGCTTCTTGTAGTCTTTGGCTGGTTTCTTGTAAAAAATAGAGCTCTGAAACATCGAATACGTGAGAATCCCTAAGCAGCTCGATATTGTAACAATCGGCAATTTCACAGGCTGATAGGTCCCTCACTTCGTCTTTCCACTTGAGGTTCCAATCTATTAGATCCCTTTTAATAACAGCTGCTAGATACCTTTCTTTCTCAGGACTGTGAGTCTTAATGGACTGAACTAATAGGTCAAATAGTGCAGATGCCTCTAAAAAATTTAAGGTATTCAGCTTTTCTTGAAAAATTTGGCTGCACTTTATCGGGTCAATAATTTGATATTTAAGAAGATTGGGCAAGCCATGCGTAAAAACAAGAGTTGACCAGCCGGCACTTGCAGAGACAATTCTCAAAGAATTAATGGTTTCCGGATCGCTATAATCTATGACATTTCTGTAAAGAAGGTAACTTGAGCCCATAGCTGCAAGGGATCCTAAAACAAGCCCTAAACCCATAGGAAAGGCAATTACACCGACAGCCACAGTAACAATTGCAGCGACACCGACAGCAAGAGCTAGAGCTGCAATGGTTTTTAAGGCTATTTTTTGGATTTTTTCGCAACTTGGAAAAGACGCTTTAAGCTGCGCGAATCTATCAGAAATAATTAGGGATATGTTTTGATAAGAAGGATTGGATAAAGATATTTGATTCATAATAGCAACAATCTCCCGTTAATCTTATGGGAATTGTAACATCAGCCTACTATATATAACAATACATTAAGGACTGCAAAAGAATGTAAATTAAATATTTATGTTAAAAAAAAGCCCCCGGGATTCCGGGGGCTTTTGAGCTTTAGGTCTGCTGAGGAGCAGGGGTATCTGAGGCATAGTTACTAGAATCTTTAGTAACTATAGGAGTTGGAGGAGGTGGAGGCAACTTGCGATGCTGCCCTTCAATAAATTTCATCTTCTTCTTTTTATTCTCTTCATTCCAGCTTCCATTCATGATTTCTAAAACATCATCCTTATCTAAAGTCTCAAACTCCATCAGCATATCTGTCATAAGCTGGA
The DNA here is from genome assembly GCA_026398435.1 of Chlamydiota bacterium. Lineage (GTDB taxonomy): Bacteria > Chlamydiota > Chlamydiia > Chlamydiales > Rhabdochlamydiaceae > VGMB01. Next base: position 7,559 of record JAPLSW010000075.1, read on the forward strand.
CTTTATCTCGATTTTGCTCAATAAGCTGTTTAGCTTTTGTATGGGCTTCATCAAGTAATTTCCTAACTTCAGTATCGATGATTTTAGCTGTCTCTTCAGAATAATTTTTCTCGTGATATGAACTTCCACCAAGGTACTGTCCGTTCTCACTTCTTTCGTCAAGAGCGACAGTTCCTAGAGAATCGGTCATGCCCCATTCACAAACCATGCTACGTACAAGCCTTGTAGCTTGAGTAATATCCATCTGCGCGCCAGACGACATATCACCCACAAAGACCTCTTCAGCAACACGACCACCCATGAGCACAGCGAGTTGATCAAGCAACTCATTTCTCCAGTAGCTAACTCTATTTTTTCTTGGCATAAAGTGGGTCGCCCCAAGAGACATCCCTCTTGGAATAATAGTTACTTTATCAACAGGGTCTGAATGTTTTACTAAAAGAGCAACGACTGCATGGCCTGACTCATGGAACGCAGTTGTTTTCTTTTCACTTACATCGAGCTCAAAGCTTCGTCTTTCCTTACCATAACGGACCTTATCACATGCCTCTGTGACATCCTGCTCCGTAACAGCGCTCCTTCCCCTTCTTGCAGCAAGAAGAGCCGCTTCATTTAAAATATTTGCAAGATCCGCACCAGAGGAACCTGGAGTATTTCTTGCGACATTCATTAGTTCAACGGAAGGATCCAACTTAATTTTACGCGCGTGGACTTTTAAAATCTCATACCGACCTTTAACATCTGGTAGGTCAATAATAACCCTTCTGTCAAAGCGGCCGGGTCTGAGCAGAGCTTTATCGAGTACATCAGGACGGTTGGTCGCTGCGATTAGGATTACACCTTCACTAGTATCAAAGCCATCCATCTCTACCAAGAGCTGGTTTAATGTCTGCTCTCGCTCGTCATTGCCCCCACCGACACCAGATCCTCTGTGTCTACCGACTGCATCAATCTCATCCATAAAGATAATGCAAGGAGCTTGCTTCTTAGCCTGCTCAAAAAGATCTCGGATACGACTTGCACCCACACCGACAAACATCTCAACAAAATCAGATCCTGAAATCGTGAAAAAGGGACGATCGGCTTCACCGGCGACAGCTTTTGCTATTAAAGTCTTACCGGTTCCTGGGGCACCGATGCAAAGAACTCCCTTAGGAATTTTTGCTCCGAGTGCAGTAAATTTAGCTGGATCTTTTAAAAAGTCTACAATCTCCTGCAGCTCTTCTTTAGCTTCATCACAGCCGGCAACATCTTTAAACGTCATCTTATTCTTCTCTTTAGTAAGTAGCTTAGCTGGAGACTTACCAAAATTCATCGCTCCAGATCCTACACCCTTCATTTGTCTTGAAAAAACAAAATAGAGAAGTCCTACAACAAAGATTACAGGAAGCAGCGTAAGCAGATAGCTAAAATAGTTAGGCGTTGGCTCTTCACTTTGGAATGTTTTATCTAGTACTGCATTCCTTGGTTGATCAGGCGCTTTAAAGACAGCCGCCCTATTATTAGGAAAGGTATCCCATTCTTGCTTTGCTTGAACAAACCACTGAGAATAAATTTCTGGATCTTGTTTTTCAAGAGCTCTGGTAGATAGTTCTTTATTATTGAAGAACCAAATTACATTAGCTACAGACTGGCGAGCCTTATCTAGCTGCGCCTGATTTTTCTCTAGATCATCATTCACTGTCGCATATTGATCGATCTCAGTTTTGTAATTACGAACCGATCGTAGCTGAAGAAGACGAAGATGCTGCTGCTGGCTATCGATCTCTGTGACGATCCCTTTAAGCTGAGAGAGAACCTGGCTATACGAAGAAATCTGCTGCTCTTGAGTTGACTTTGCAGCCGCATTTTCAAAGGAAGCAACCATTTGCTCAAGATCTCTAAGCTGCTGCTTCATAGTCTCATTTCCAATACCGAGAGATGAAGATCTAAACTGCTGAATTAGAGTAAGAAGATCCCCTCCAAAGGCCCCAATCTGCGCTGGGTTTTTTGAAAGAGAGGAAAATCTTTTTTGCAGCTCGACAAGGCTCACTACATTCTTATCTGAGAGCTGGCGTATCACAATTTCATTATTTTGCTGCGCTGTATTGTACATAGAATCTACAACGACATAGCCACCCTTGGGAATCTGTATACCACTAATATGCAAAAACCAATCCGCAGACTCACGTACGCTGACATTCAAAGAAGCGATGTCTAGCTCAATTCTTGCTTTATCTAAAGAGAGTTCATGATTTTTATCGAGCAGCTCTAAATAGCGGAAGCGCGCTTTAGCATCATCTGTTTGGCGGTCCTTAAATTTTCCACTAAATGTGACAAGGTTATCATTCAAGGCAACTTTTCGGCTGTCCTCTTTTTGAATGAGATCCAGATTAACCAGATGTTCTACCTGGTGGCTAAAGGAGACTTTAGCACTTTTCTCCCCATTGAGGTTCTGCACCGTTAAAATAATCAGAACCGTAGCAAGTAAAAAAACAAGAAATCCCCCTGGGAATCCTTTCTTCTCGGGCTTGGAATTATTATCACTGCTCATATATTTAGCACTGTGGTTATTTAATGAATTTTCTTGGTAAAGGTCAAAATCAAAACATTTGCCAGCGATTTAAGTAAAGTGATACCCCCTAATTTCCGGGGATAGCACAGCCGCAGCTTAATTTATCTAGACCGCACATATCGTCATCTTAACAAAAGAGAACTATATTGTCTTTTATTTCCGATCCAAGAAAATCCGAAGGGAAAGCCGTTTAGAGATATTTGTGGGGCATTTTTTTCTGTTTTCTCCGGTTAAGAACTCGTGGATAAGCTCGTCATTATGAAGAACAAAAGGAAATAAGGATCTTAAGAAAGTGGGAACTCCTGAGGAAGACATTTTTTTTAATAAAAAATCTTTTACAGGCGACCCTTTTAAGCTCAGATAAGGCGCTAAAACATACTCCCCTTCAGGTAAATCCACATAAATATGCCCGTCAAAAGCATCGATCCAAGTTGATGGTTTTCTGGATTTAGAAGAGTCGATTAAAGTCAGTTCGTAATTCCACTCACCTATATTGCCGCGCCCCTCTTTAAGGGAGATACTAGAAGAAAGGACTGGAAGATCTTTCATAAGAAATAGTCGATGCCTTTCGACATGGACTGTTTGATTGCCTGCAAGATAACTTTGAGAAAGATCTTCTTTTTCAAGAGCACTGGCTATCGACCGAACCACGGCCCTTGATAAAGACACCCCCTCTCGAGCCAAAAAAAACTTCAAAAATAACGGGTACTGAAGTTTTGGTAGCCCCTCTAGATCTCTAAAATCTAGATAAACTCCCAAAAGGCCTCTTTTACTATGAGAGGCGTACTCTGAAAAATCTGCAAGTAAGGGAGCTGTTACACTCTCGGCTTCCTCAGAAAGAGCGCAAAGTGAAGATACAATATTTTTACCGAAGAGCTCTTCAAGATAAGGGAAAATCTCTTTTCTCATTCTCCCCCTTAAATAGGCAGAGTCTAAGTTGGTAGAATCAACTATATAATAGGTAGCTCCCCGCTCGTGGAGCCACTCTAAAAGATTTTTTTTTGAAATAGTAAGCAGAGGTCTCCAAACAGACATCTCGCAAAACTTTGAAACTGGCTGCATCGATCCCCAAGAAAAAATTCCTCCCCCTTCAAATATTCTTTTGAGAACAGTTTCTGCAAGATCGTCCATTTGATGCGCAAGGAGTAGAGCTTGGGGCTTTATCTCTTCATAAATTTCTTGAAAAAATGAGTGCCTTAGATTCCTTGCTATATTTTCTTTATTACCCACAGCAAAATCTTTCTCGCTTAGGGTTTTTAAATGAAAGGGGAGGCCGAAATTCTCTGCGAGAATCTTAAGGCCTTCAGCCTCTTTTCCACTTTCTGCCCTCCAGCCGTGGTCTACATGGGCGAGATGTATCTCCAAAGGAAACAGTCGTTTACACTCAATAAGAGCTAAAACAAGAGCTAAAGAGTCGGGCCCCCCAGAAAAACCGACTAAAACAGGTCCTGTCGAAATAAGCCTTTGCTGAAGAAAATCTCTAACTTTTTGAAAAAGCAAGTCTTTCATATACTCAATATTAAAAATTCATTGAAAATGGACCGGGCGATTTAGCAATTACAAGCAATTGCGATCCCTCTGGTTTTAAATCAGGCTATTATGAAATTTACGATATATTATTTCAAACCTTAAGAAAAAAAACTGGGAGTAATTTTGTTTATAGATTACAATGCAGGGCTTTAAATCGATAAATTATAGGGAAGACTTATGCCCCTTGCGTGGCGCTACCTGCTTCGAAGCTACTTTCAAGTATTTCTCCTTTCTGTGATTGGATTCATTGCGGTCTTGCTCGTCACAAGATTTCAAGATATTGCCAAGTTCGCATCGGCATCCGGCTCACTTAGCTCCGTAGCCTTATATACTCTCTATCAGATCCCTTACATTCTTCCACTAGCCGTTCCCATCTCTTGCCTGATTTCTGCCATGATCCTTTTCCAAAAGCTGAGTAACACCCATGAGCTAACAGCTCTAAGGGTCTGTGGGATGGGGCTAAAGGCAATCGCTACCCCCCTTGTGCTGGCGGGTGTTATTCTCAGCTTTGGCAATTTTGTCATTTCCTCGGAAGTTGCCCCCTATTGTAGAGGCCTTTCTAGACAGATGATCTACGAACTTGTCGCAGCTAATCCCTTAGTCATCATGCAGAAAAACACCGTGATAAAAATCAGTGGCGCTTACGTAGATATGAAAAGCTATAAAGAAGGTCAGATTGCAAATGAGGTAATCCTTATCACCAAAAACACCTCAAGCGGACGACTAGGACTTATGCTAGCTAAGCAACTTTCTTTAAAAGATAAAATACTTTACGGCACCGATGTCTCCTTCATTTCAAGCATAGACCCCAAAAAAGAGGGAATCTACGACCATCTTATCTTAGAAAACCAGCAATCGATGAATACCAGAGCATCCAACCTAACGCAGCACATGCAAACTGCAGAATGGTTAAAAAACAGCGACTACCTCCCCTTAAAGCTCTTGATAGCCAAGAACCTACTTGAGAAATCTACAGAAAAATTTTGGTCCAAGTCTATTGGGATCGAGATCACAAAGAGAGTATCTATCGGACTTGCAGCCTTTACTTTTACCATGATCGGAATCTGCTACGGCATGGAGATCAGCCGGCAAAAGCGCAAAAAGGGAACTTTTTGGGCTTTTGGCCTGGCCGCTTTTTTTATGATATGCTTTGTCGCCACAAGATCTATAAAACACTTCCCAGCTATTGCATGCCTATCCTACCTACTCCCCCATCCAATTATCCTCTTTTTTTGCCTAAGAAACATGAGAAACCTCTCAAGGGGTAAAGAATAATGCTTACCAAAATCTGGCAACGGTATTTTTTTATAGAGCTATGCAAAGTGTTTTTCTTTTTTCTAGTTTCCTTCTTTTTTTTGTATAGCCTTATTGACTATACGACTCATGCGGGAGATTTTGTAACAGACGGAAAATTCCAAAGTAAAAATCTTTTGTTCTATTATGGGTTCCAGTTCATTAAAAGAGCCTATCTACTACTACCGCTTGCTCTTCTAATCTCTACTATCAAAGTCCTTTGCTCGATGAATGCCTCAAGAGAGCTTGTAGCTTTGCAATCCTCGGGTGTTAAACTAAAATCC
>JAPLSW010000075.1:13254-50337 GCA_026398435.1 Chlamydiota bacterium
TTTACTTAGGAGCTCTTTGCTGCATCTTTAACTGGGTCAGCTCTGAAATGCTGCTGCCTAAGGCTCTTACCTCCCTTAATCGCTTTGATGATATCAGCCATTATAATGGAAGAGATCGAAAGGAGCCCTTCCATATTCTACACTTAAAAGACCAATCTAAGCTTATATACCAAACACATGACATGGAAAGTAACACCTTCTGTGATGTCTATTGGGTAAAATCTTTTAATGAAATCTGGCGGATTAAAACACTTAAAGCCGACCCCAAAAATCCTATTGCAGAACTTGCAGATCACCTAGTAAGAAGCAAAGATGGGACCCTTACCAAAGTAGAGTCCTATGAAAAGTGCATTATTAATGGTCTTACCTGGCAAAAAGACCTGAATAGAAAAGGAATAATCCCTATAGAAAGCAGGAAGGTCTCCGAGCTATATAAGGTTCTTGCCCACAAAAACGAAATCTCCAAGGAACAGGCTAGCGAAGTGCTTACCACGCTTTGTTATAAACTCGTAATGCCCCTACTATCTCTGCTGGCAGTTGTTGCTATTGCTCCCTTTTGCATTCGCTACACCAGGAGTGTCCCTACCTTCTACATCTATGCGTCAGGACTCTTTGGATTCATTACATTTTTCTTATTAATAGATTCGCTTGTTATACTTGGCTCACATAATACTCTTAACCCACTGGTCGCCATCCTACTTCCGTTTGGGATGTGCGCAGGTGTTTTTTCTTGGAAATTTACTAAAACTATATAAGGAACTTATGTCATCGCCCCGTACTATTTCATTTTTACCGCAATGGCGTCTAAAGCCTCTAATCGTCACCCATCTTCTTATTGCAGCGGGATTTATTACTCTTTTCTCTCCCCTTACCCACGGATTTTGGCAGGCTATCGATCTTTTCTTCTTTAAGATGCTCAACACCACCCTGGAGTGGGGCCGTCCCTGGCAAGTGCTTTGGGCCATTGCAAACCACAAGTATGCAGACTGGATTGAAGATCTTGTTATTATTATTTTTTCCTATATGTATATACGCAGTGGGCTAAAGGAGCAAAAACTCTATAGGATATCACAAATACTCTTTATACTCTTTTATAGCGCCTTCATCATTGCCTTTGTAAATAAAACGGTATTTCACGATTGGATCAGGATTTCAAGAGATAGTCCCACTTTGGTTGTAGACTCCTGCATAAAGCTGTCGGAGCATATCTCCTGGTTAAAGATTAAAGACGGTTCCACGAAAAGCTTTCCAGGTGATCATGCAACAACGGCTATAATTTTCGGAGCTACCTTCATTTACCTAGGAAGTAGAAAAATGAAGATTTGTGCGTCCATTTACGCAGTATTCCTATGCCTTCCTCGAATGATCCTAGGAGCTCATTGGCTCACAGATGTCATTATAGGAAGCGGATCTATCGCACTCTTCTTCCTTATGTGGGCTGTTTGCTCCCCCCTATCTAACAGATGCATTAAAGCTATAGAGAACTTTCTCCTCTTGTTTAAGAAAAAAAACCTCTCGAGGAGATCTTCATAAGGGGAAATATAATTAATATTTTAATAAACAATGCTTTATTAGTTATACTTAAAAACGCCTATGGTTTATAACAGGTAAAAAAATGAGCATTTTATGGCCGGAGCGGTCTCTATTATTAAGATTTCTATTCCCTCCTTCAGACATAGAAAACTGAATATGAGATAGCTTTCCCCATAAAGGAATTAAAAAATAATGAGAGCTCTTATGCACGTAACTACGGGTTGGAGCTAAAAAGAATTATCGAATGTATTGACAAATTTTAGGAAATTAAGCAATTTGTGACCTTTCCCAATCAATTAATAGGAGTTAGCATGAAAACATCAACTATAGAAGACGTAAAATCCCTAAATGAACTTACTGCTTGCATTGAAAATGCGATGCGCAAAGTAAATACAAAAAGAGAAACTGATCTATGTCATTATATTCCAGTAAAGGAAGGACATATACATCACTTTGCTTTTAAAAAATTAAAGAATGCAAATCCTGCTGAATTAAAGCAGATGCTTGCAAAACATATTCTCGATGTAGAAACACCGAAAAATGTACCACCTAAACTCAGACCTAGAGTAAAAAAAGAAGCAGCTCTAACGCTAAAAAGCTCACAAATTGATCAGCTGCTCATGTTCCTTAAACAAGGCAATGAATTTGCGGGATCTAAAGAGCTTATTGATATGCTTTCCCCCCAGCACACGATCACTCAAGTACAGAAGCTTATGATTGACATGGTTCGCACCAAAGACATCGATCAAGGTCTCTGGAATACTTTCGTGAGAATGGTCGAAGAAGAAAGATCTACTTCTAACTAGATCTTTGCCTCTCGAGATCTCCTTATAAAAAAGGCTAATGGGTTAACCCATTAGCCTTTTTTATGCCTGAATAACTATACTTAGAGACTTTACACCTTTTTAACGCCCTGATTACCATGATGGACTGGCTTATAGCCTAAAAGCGCTTGGATCTTGCGTTTAGCGTCCACTTTGTTAAGCTTTGAGATAATACCCTCACAATACTTTTGCCACTCAGATTTAGAAAAATGTTTCTTAGTCGGGTCTATTTCCTCCAACATTTTCCCTTTTAAAGCTTTAGCTTGATCACCCGTAGGCTGCCAAGCTACTAACCTTTGATAAGCCTCTTGAACAGCTGAAGTATTAGCATACATAAGCTCCTGAAGAAGGGCATCATCACTCTGAGTTATCTTATGAGGTCTCCAAGAGTTACCCCAATAGAGTTGCTTTATCTGATCATGAGTAAAACCAGATCCTGCATCCCCTATATTTTTTAAGATAAATGTTTTTACTGCAAGATCAGTTTCCGGCTGCGGTGTCCAAGAAGACACCTGAGCATAGGTCATATCAGCCACTGTCGGGGTTGGGATGTTAAGCCCCAAACTTTGTAGTGCAAGAAGATCTGAATTTCCAGCAAATAGCTGGTTTAATAGATTGATGACATTTCCAGCATTCGGAGCTGTCTGCCCATCTACCTCAAGTAGAGCGGGAATTTGCATATAGATGTCTTGCGCGCCGCTTGGGTTAAATGCCCCATTAAGAATTGTGGCTAAATCCTTCGGTGTAGAAGGAGGCTTAGCCGCAAGCTTAGCAAGAAGATTTCCCGCCCACTGCTTTAATTTAGGATCCTGGTTAGTATCTCGAAGAGCTGTAAGCCATGCGCTCACTTCTGTATTAGCTGCAGTAAGGTTCAAAGGTAGTGCAGTATCATTGATAAGTTCTTTCATAATAGCGCCATTCATCTCATCACTAGCTTCCCATCCAAAGAAACCTGTAACATCTGGATAGTTTCCCTTAACCATAGTCGCAAAATCCCTCACAGAGGCTGGAGGGAAGGCAGTAATTACGCTACCCTTCGCTTGATTGTAATAGAAATAATCTGCGGGGTTAGCATTTGTTGTAATAAGCACCCAACCATTTGTAGGATTTATCCAATCACCAATATCTTGAAGAATGAGGTCATTGGCCATCTCAGCGGAACCTGTACCAGGCTGGTTATTATTAATAGTGCCCTGTAATGTGCCTGCTTGAATCCCGGCCTGTACAGCATCTTGAGCCATTCCCGGTGTAATCGAGAATTGGATACCATACGTTGGAATCCCGAGCATTAGCATTGATTGAGTAAGACCTGGATACTTTGCTAACATGGTATCTAGGTAGGTCTTGGATTGACTGACCGAGGCATTGCCTGTTACAACAGATCCCCCTTGCGCGTAGTCATACGTCATTACTTGATAATGATCGACCGAGGTAAGGAGCTGATTGATATCATAATAGTTTTGGTTTTCTACAGCTGGAGATGTACAAATATCTAGCTGCTTACCAAGTGCATGTAACTGAGCACCTAATTCTTGAAGGAATTTTGTATAGGTCTTAGAAACCTGAGTTGGATTTGCAGAGGAGTAAGCTTCAAAATCTAGCAGAATTTTCTTATAACCATATTGTATCGCAGCGCTAACTAGGCCATCCAATAACTTTTTTTGTACTGTAGTGAGCGAACCATCTGGATTCAAAGGAGCTGTGAGTATGGTATTTAATCCACCATCTACTTGAGAGTTATTCCATCCCCCAACAGCTAGTGCGGTATTTCCACCACCTGCTAGTGGATATCTGGAATCAAAAGTTCCATCGCCATTTACTACAGCAAAAGCCTGGGACCCACTCACTCCTGGAGGAGGAGTTCCGGCTCCACCCCAATTGTTTACATATTCCTCATAGATGTAGTTCTTTGGAGCTGCTGGAGCTGAGGCTTTAGGAGTTTTCGGCGGTGCTGAAGCTTCCAATCTTCCTGTACCTAAGAAATTAAGGGGAGGTGGCAACCTCACAGTGATCGGCTTTGCTGAGGCTTTAGCTCGTAGATCATCTAGCACTGGATTGCAGCTTACCTTCGGCATATAACCATTGGGCTTTCTATTCCATTCTTCTTCAGCCTTCTTTATTCCCTCTGATTTAGCTGTGAGCCTATATGCTCTGATAAAATCAAATGCTTCTGTTTGTTTATCAACACTCGGAGGGTTCAAAAGGGAAAAAATAGAATCAATAACACCCCTAAAGGCACACTTCACGACATTCCAGATTCTTCCTAAAAGAGTCTTGCCGCTGTTGTAGTTATCATACACGGCCTGGCAGAACTTGTTACTATTTACAGGATCAGCGGGATTATAAGCCCAGTATCCTGTCGAAAAGCCTTTTTTTGCAGCATTATTAGCCATAGCCACGATATAGGACATATCCCCGATATGAGCACCATCAAATCCATCGATCCCGGTGCCGATCTGAGAAGGTTTAAATCCATATCTTTGGCTCGCCCAATTAGCCCATCCATCAAGCCATGATATCTCATTTGCCACTGAATCATAGTAAGACATAACATTTAGACGATCGAGCCTACATTCCCCTGTAGTAGGATCACACGCGGCATCCATAATTGTTTGTACTATAGTAGGCCATGGAAATTGAGAACCAAAACCAGCATTGGTACACAGAGTAGTTTGTAGCGTAGGATCTAAAGTCTTGAATTGACGGATCAGGTTACCCACAAGCACTTGTTGAGCTGCGGAATCATATTTTTCATAGTCAAAATCTACACCAGCCAGGCCATTAGTGTGGCAAAAATCAACAAGCATCTGGGCAAAAGTACCAATATTACCATCATTTAATACGTTCCAACAATTATCATAACTGCCGCCACCACCGCCGATAGAGATTTTCACTTGAACACCTTGCTCTCTACATTTGTCAGCAAAAGCCTTAATGTCCGAAGCTTTTAAATCTGCAAAACCATCAACAACGGGTACACCATTTTTCATAGCTATCTCGCCGACGAATAGGTTCACCATAGTAACCCCTGGAGGAATCGTAGTTCCTTGTGCCATATGAGTTGTCCAGTCAATATCCCAGCAAGAGTGCTCAGCATCTCCAGGTTTGGGAGCCGGCCTTAAATCTTGCTGCACTTTTTGGATCGCTGCATTTAAAGCTGAGGTATCGGATGTAACAGCTGCCATTTCTGGCCCAGATTGGAAAGTCTGCACACTAGTTTGCACTGTCTGAATATCACCTAATCTAGCATTTGCCCAACTAAGGTTATATTGACTGGGATTTTCCATAGCTGCTGCAACTTTAAGCTGATAAAGCGCTCCATTAATAGGATCTTGAATATTCGTAAGCTTTTGTTGGAGAACCTCTAAAGGAGATTGGGCTGCCGTACAATCTGCTTTTAGTTTGGAAAATACTTCTTTAGCTTGGTCTAAATCAGCTTGCGCTTTCTGTTTTTGAACTGGATCTGTCAAAGCATCGACTTTGGCTTGAAGCGCCGTAAGTGCAGCTGCAAAAAAGCTCACATCAAGTTCAGAAGTATCTAGAGTTAGGGAAGAGGCAACCTTCCCGGTGATATTTTGCGCGCTTGTATAGTCGGCCTGAATTTGTTGGTGTATTGTTCCCCCACTACCGATAGCATCATTATAAGCCACTGCGATCTGAGCCTCACAATCAGCACAATCTTGAATAAATTGCTCTAAAGTCTTACCTGAATTGTCTTGTTGATAGATTTTCCCAAGAGCTGCCTGCTGAGCTATAATTGTTGCCCTATCATTTTGAACATTGGGCTGATTACGCTTATCTGCTGGCAATTGGTCAATTGCATATACATCATCATTACACTGCTGATAATAGGCTAAGTATTGATTATAAATGGATGTATCTTCGAGGTTGTTTCGGTTTGCTTGAACTGGATTATTATTATGTAGATTCCAATCACTTCGAGATTCCTGAGCTTGCTCCGGTGTCATTCTTAATGGACCTGACATTAATGGAAGTGGATTCGACGAATGAAGACATGATTTAATTGGATTTGACATAACTGCCCTTTAGTTAAATTATTATTAATGTTTGCTAAATTAAAAACTATTATATAACAAAAGATTTAATTTAACAACTGATAATTCATGTATTTTTTACTTTAATTAGCTAAATTAAAGCAAAAACTTTCACTGCCTGACAGACTAAATCTCATAAACAACTGATGATTAGATATTTATAGAACTTTCATAAAATAATGAATTACATACCGCCAAACCCCAATTTTCAAATAATCTATTTACTTTCGACCTGTAACCCAGGACATCCCCTCCCCCTCGAGCCTCCCCACCCCAGCCAAGACCCCCTATCAAAGAATACCCCTCCTTGCTAAGATGAGCCATTAACCCTAGGAGCTCAAAATGGCAAAAAAACACCTATCCCCCTTTTCCGAGGCACACAAACTCTCCAAAACATCCACCCTACTCGAGTCGGTCTATAACCTCCTCGAATGGGACCAAGAGACCTATATGCCTAAAGACGCTATAGAATATCGCTCAGAGCAAATAGAGCTTATGGCAAGTATCGTACATAAAAACAGGATCTCCCCTTCCTTTAAAAAGGCCCTTTCTAAGCTGATCAACCTGGAAACAGGAGACATTCTAGATACGAGCCTATCTCCGGAAGAAGCTGCCTGCGTACGAGAGTGGAGACGGGACTATAACCAAGCAGTGAAGCTCCCCTCATCTTTTGTAAAGCTCTTTGCTAAAACAACATCCAAATCACTGCAAGCTTGGTCCGAAGCTAAGAAAGAGAACAATTTTAAAGCCTTTGCTCCCCACCTAGAAAAAGTGGTCACTTTAAATAAGAAAAAAGCGGAGTATTTGGGATACAAAGATCACCCCTATGATGCCCTTTTAGACTTATATGAACCCGGCATGACAACGGCTTATCTAACACCCCTATTTGCAAGACTTAAAACCTCCCTCACAGAGCTTTTACGTAAGATAGAAGCAAAGCCTAAACACCCTAGAGACTTTATTGTGAATAAGCCCTACGAGAAAGAAGGACAGATCCGCTTTGGCAACCTTCTACTTCGATCTATGGGCTTTACAGAAGGGATGAGCCGCCTTGACATCTCTTCCCACCCCTTCTGCAATTCCTTAAATCCAAAAGACGTCAGGATGACAACACGCATCATCCCAAATCTCCCTTTAAGCAACATCTTTTCCGTGGTACATGAAGGGGGTCATGGTATCTATGAAGCGCAGCTTAATGAAACCATGTATGGCAGCCCTCTTTGTAGCTCCATTTCCCTTGGAGTTCATGAGAGCCAGTCTAGATTTTGGGAAACACTTATTGGACGGAGCCTCCCCTTCTGGAACCACTTTTATCCCCTCCTCCAAAAAGAGTTTCCGGAGCAACTCGGAAATACCCCCCTTGAAGAGTTTTACCTAGCCGTAAACTACGTAGAACCCTCTCTTATCCGAGTAGAAGCAGATGAAGTTACTTATTGCCTGCATGTAATCATCCGCTTTGAGCTCGAAAAAGCGCTTATTGAAGGCTCTTTGAAGGTAAAAGATTTACCAAAAGCTTGGAATGAAAAAATGAAAGAATCCCTAAACATCTCCCCCTCATCAGATAGTGAAGGATGCCTGCAGGATATCCACTGGTCGATGGGATCACTTGGCTATTTTCCAACATATGCTTTGGGGAACGTCTACGCTGCCCAGTTCTTTGCTTGCTTTGAAAAAAGCCATCCAAATTGGGAAGAAAGAGTTGCTAAGGGAGATCTTCTCTTTATCAGGCAGTGGCTCAAAGAAAACCTTCACAAATATGGCAGACAATACTCTCCCCTTGAGATGATCAAAAAAATCACAGGGCAAGAAGTCGAAGAGAAATTCTATGTCCAATACCTAGAAAGCAAATACAAAAAACTCTATAACCTCTAAAAAAGAAAAACCCCTTGGTTTCCCAAGGGGTTTTTCTTTGTCCATATGCAACAAAAAAGTTGCAAGTACCGGTTATCGTTTAGAGAACTGGAATCTCTTTCTCGCACCAGCAAGACCGTATTTTTTACGCTCTCTTTTACGTGAGTCACGTGTCAAGAAGCCAGGAGCACGAAGATCTTGTTTTCTTGTTTCATTTTCTTGAAGAAGAGCTCTTGCAATGCCAAGACGAGTAGCTACTGCTTGACCTTCTAGTCCACCACCTCTTACACGTATGATAATGTCATACTTATCGAAAGATGTGTTACATGTTTTAAAGGGAGCTACAATCAGATCTCTTTGGAGTTTCGCTGCAAAATACTGCTCGAAGCCTTTTCCATTGATATCAATTTTTCCAGAACCTGGGCGAAGACGCACGGACGCCACAGCAGTTTTTCTTCTTCCTGTACCTAATTTTTCTTGCATAATGTGTTTCTACCGTTAATCTTTAGTGTTAAATGGATGCTGGCATTGGCTGCTGAGAAGCCATATCATGCTCAGGACCTGCGTATATGCGTAATTTTTTTAGTTGGGCATTGCTCAGTCTAGTCTTAGGCATCATACCTTTTACAGCATGCTCAATAATATAGCCTGGCTTTCTTCCTAGCATAATACGATAAGGAATTTCGCGCATACCACTCATTGCACCTGTGTGGTAACGATAAATTTTTTGAGCAGCTTTTGCTCCAGTAACAACAATTTTCTCTGCATTGATAATGACAACACCGTCGCCTGTATCAACGTGGGAAGTAAATGTGACTTTGTGTTTTCCGCGGAGAATCTTAGCTACTTCAGAAGCAAAGCGTCCTAGAGTTTTACCAGAAGCGTCTAGTAAGAACCACTTCTTTGCGGCTATAGCTTCTTCTTTAGTAAGAAGAGTACATGTGTTTTGTCTGCTTTCGGTCATGGAAATCGGGCCTTACAGTTTAAGTTTGTAAATAGTTTTAAAATAAAGGTGCTAGGATACGGCTTCCGCCATTTTTTGTGTAGAGATTTTTCACGCCTAGAAAGAGATTCTTTCAAAAAAAACCTGACAATATGGCCTAAATTCACAAAAACTAGTGTGTTTTTGTGAATTCAGAACCTCTTATCTATAAAATATTTTAAATCTTCATAGATTTATGAAAGTCCCTTAATCGTTACATTTCCCACTAAATCCTCCCCAACAGCAATTAACTGAGTTATATAATCATCTCGATCAATTTTTCTCAGTTTTAACAACGCTTCCAGCATCATTCCTTCAGGCAATACTCCATCAAAAAAGGGAGGCAATCGGTCAAATTCCCATACTTGCATATCCCTGTGAATTTCTAATGAAATAGAATCTCCTTGGTATCCGTCAAGATAAACAAAACGATACTTTTTTCCTCTTTCAATCTCCTGCAGCCTCCCGGCAAGCACCTCATTCACAAATACATCAGCCTGCTTCACGGCTGGACTCAATAACACTTCGGCGGGTCCAGATGGGGAATTTGGCAGAAACTTCTGATATAAATTCATAAGGGGACTATGCAATTCAATTTTAATATTGAGCACCTCAAACACTTTCAATAAAGAATCAAATCTCACACTGAGTTTGCCCTTTTCTATGTCAAAAATAACCGTTTTTCCAAGACCTGCTATCTCAGCTAATCCCTTCTGGCTGAGTCCACTTTTTTTTCGACGCCCTTTCCAGCGCGAAGTGCAACAGTGAGAAAAAAATAGAATAGGCCAGATTTAAAAAATCTCTTAGTGTGTTTTTAACGACAAAACCACATTAGGAGACCCTCCCTATGGCAAAAAGCTATAGGCATCTGGCCTACGAAGAAAGATGCCAAATCTATATTTTAAAAGAAAGAGGCGATTCACCCGCCCAGATCTCACGGATCTTGGACGTGCATCCATCAACTATTACACGAGAGCTAAACCGCAATGGTGGTTCTCAGGGATATCAATACGAGCTAGCTCATCAAAAAGCACAAGACCGCAGAAAAAAATCTCACTGTCGTAAGATGACTCCAGAAATGATCTTGAGCGTAGAGGGGAAATTGAAGATGGATTTAAGCCCGGTACAGATCTCTGGACGGCTTAAAAGAGAGGGAAAATGCTCCGTCGGCCATGAAACAATCTACAAGCATATTTGGGCTGATAAAAAGAAAGGGGGCGCACTATATAAACACTTGAGACGTAGTGGAAAGAAATACAACAGGAGAAGCAAAGGAACTGCTGGTAGGGGATGTATTCCCGGACGGATCGATATCAAGGAAAGACCTGAAATCGTAGAGAAAAAAACTCGCCCAGGCGATTGGGAATTAGATACTATCATAAGCGCTGGCCAGCAAGGGGCCATAGTTTCCATGGTTGAAAGAGCAACTAAATTAACAAAGCTTATGAAAGTTCCTTGTAAGACAGCACAAGAAGTGACAGAAGCTCTGATAAAAAAACTCGGTCCCATACAAGAATTTGTCCTTACGCTGACATCAGATAATGGGAAAGAATTTGCGTACCACCAAAGTGTAAGTAAAGCACTAGAAGCGGATTTCTATTTTGCAACGCCATATCATTCATGGGAGAGAGGCTTGAATGAACACACGAACGGCCTAGTACGGCAATACTTCCCTAAGAGCATGAATTTCGACGATATCACTCAAGAAGATGTAGAACGCGTAGAAAGATTGCTCAATAACCGCCCACGCAAAATTCTGGAATTTGAAACCCCTCTTGAAGCATTTAGTCGTATGACTGGGAGGTGCGCTCTATAAGTTGATCTTCTAGACATTTTTTCGCCTTGTCGGGGGCCTTGCCCCCTGCACCCCCAGCTACCGTCTTCTAGCGGTAGGGCTTTGCCCTCCCCCTATCAGTTGGAAAAGGTATACATATAGAAAAAAAGAAAAAAGGGGGACAGGGACTCTGTCCCTTTCCCCCTACCCCCCCCCCCTTTAAATGAAAATGAATGACACGACCAAGATATTTAATATCCATACTCCCCTAAAATTACCGTTATAACAGCAATATACCCCAAAAAAGACAATAAAAGCTCTGATTTTGCAGAAAAACCGTCAATCTTACTGCAATAGCAGTAAGATTGACATATTAACCCATGAATCCAACCTTCTGCTTACCAATGCCGGTAAGCTGATCTACCCTTTTTAAGCTTGAATCACACAAGAAGAATCCTCTCGCCAACTACCTCTTGTCAAAAGAGGACCCTTCCTATAAAATCCCACAGTTAATTTAATTTTACCAAGCAAGCTACAAACCATGCGAAAACTAGATACTTTTTTTATGCGGACCTACGGCTGCCAGATGAACGAGCTAGACTCAGAAATCATGGTAGGACAACTCGAAAAACGGGGAATGAGAAGAATCCAGGAAGAAACCGATGCCGACCTTCTTATCTTTAATACCTGCTCTATCAGAGATCTTTCAGAAAGAAAGGTCATGGGAAAACTCGGACAGCTTGGCCGGACGAAAACCAAGAGATCTCTCATCGGGGTCACCGGCTGCATGGCTATGGCTAAAAAAGATTCTTTATTCAGAAAGCTACCTCACGTCGATTTTGTCCTAGGCACCAATAATATAAGTGATTTAAACCAAGTCCTCGATGAAGTACTAGATAGTGGTAAACAAAGCTTTAGAACAGATTCCCAATTTGAAGAAAACCTAGACTATCTGGCTGCTAAGCGAGATGACAAAGTCAAGGCTTACGTCTCCATCATCCGTGGCTGTGATAAATTTTGTACGTATTGCGTTGTCCCCTATACAAGAGGGCAAGAGGTATCAAGAGACCCGGATAGTATTATAGAAGAGTGCAAGCAACTTGCTGCACAAGGATATAAAGAGATCACCCTTCTTGGCCAAAACGTCAACAGCTACGGCAAAGACAAACCTGAGTGGAAGTGTCTATTTCATGACCTGCTATACCGTATCGATAAGATAGAGGGGATAGAAAGGGTCCGCTTCATGACAAGCCATCCTACCGATATTACCCTAGATCTTATGCATGCTGTAAGAGATCTCCCCTCTGTCTGTGAATTCGTTCACTTCCCCGTACAAGCAGGCTCCTCTCGCATTCTAAAAAAGATGCATAGGATCTATACCAAAGAGCAGTATCTAGAAAAAGTTCACATGCTCCGAGAAATCGTACCCAATGTCTCCCTTGGCACCGATATCATCGTAGGATTTTCTACCGAGACAGAAGAAGATTTCCAAGAGACCTATGATATTTTTAAACAAATCGCCTACTCCGTTGCCTTTATCTTTGCTTATAGCCCTAGAAAAGGGACTCCTGCGTTCCGCTGGAGTGATGACATCCCCGAAGAGGTCAAACAAGAAAGGCTTCAAAGGCTTCTATCTCTGCACACAGAGATTTGCGCAGAGGAAAGACAACTCATGCTCGGCACAGAAGTGGAAGTGCTCGTTGAAAAATCCAATCCAGAAGAAGGCCAAGTAAAAGGGCGCACAAGATGCTGGAAAAATGTCGCTTTTTCAGGGGACCCATCCCTTGTGGGGACTCTGCAAAAAGTCAAAGTACATAGCTTTAGTAACCAAACTCTTATTGGGGAAAGATCCTCTCCTTCCAAGCTCATTCTAAACTAAAATAAGAGGTCTTCTAAAGAAGACCTCTTATTTAAAATATTTTATACTTTGCAATTCACAAGTAGAAACCTTTAAATAAGTAATTTGTTTTTTAATTCACTCTAACCTGTTTTTTTGCTATAATGAGTGCATGACAAACCCCCTTTTTCCTATATCCGAAACAAAACTTCCTGCCCTTTTTGACGGGCACAGGGAGCTCATTGGGAGAGTCCCTGTAAATAGCCCCGTGGTAATCAAAGACATCCTTACCCCTTATTTTTCTATACCAACAGCCTCTAGGGTGCATGGATATTTCCAGCTACATACCAAGCAAAATGCCCCTTCTCGCAGCTGGATCCTAGATCGATTTCTCTCCTTTTGTTTTCATGGCGTGTCAAAAACTATGGAATCATTTCTTTACGAAGCACCCCCCTTAGACATCTCAGGTATCATAGCCCCTAAAGTTCTGCAAGTGCCCCACCTCCCGTATCCGGCTTTTGTCACCCAAGCTGCGCCAAGACTTTTTTTTACTTCTACTCAACCTCAGCTAAAAGACGAATATAGCCCCCCATGTCTTCTTAGAGAAACTCCTCCTACGACTCAGGAGATTCTCTCTAATGAACAAGAAATCCTTGCTAAAACGCATTACATGAAAGGCGCCTTAAGTATAGACAGATCAGGAATGATCTATCTAACGCTCCATGGAACTGATAACCAATCCCTCATAAGAGAACTTGTCGCTAAAGGAACGGGAACTACGATTTCAGATTTCTTAGAGCACCCTCTAGGGCTACATATCCCTGCTTTTTTGCCTGAGGAAACAGCCAAAGCTAAAAGTCTCGGGATCCTAAAGGAATTACATGGGAATTTCAGCTTTTCTGCAAGACGCGTCTACTCTGTAGACACACCTTCTCATGAAGGGGTTGAAAAATCCATTTATTTACATATTGAATCAAAACAGCTGATGGCGCTCAGAGAAAAGTATCTATTGCCTGCAAGACTTAATGGAAACTCTTTTCATATGGTACTGCTTCTTAAGAAAAGAGAAAAAACTGCAAAGCCCCCTTTAAGCACTTTTAGACTTAATGTCTCTTGCTACGCGGCTTAAAGGAGCTCCGTAAATTCTTCTTCCGTTAAAATATCTACTTTGAGTTTTTTAGCTTTATCGAGCTTCGATCCAGCTTCATCCCCTGCCAAAACAAAATCTGTATTTTGGCTTACAGATCCTGAGACCTTACCTCCACGCGCTTTAATAAAGTCAGAGGCTTGTGTGCGGGTATAGTTAATAAGCGTTCCAGTAAGGACGAAGGTCTTTCCATAGAAAGGATGGTCTGTGCACTCTACTTTAGTAATTTTTAAAGGAGTAACCCCTTTTTGCAGAAGAGCTGCGCGAGGGTCTCTATGTCTCCCGCTCTTTCTGCAAGACACTCAGCCGTCCCCTCTCCTACGTATTTGATGCCGAGAGCAAGAATCAGACGAGCAAGTGTCGGCGAGCGTGATTTCTCAATACTTGCAAGGAGGTTTTCAGCTGATTTTTCTTTAAACCCTTCGAGCTGCAAAAGCTGCTCTTTGGTTAATGAATAGATGTCAGATAGTTTTTTTACAAAACCCTTCTCTACAAGCTGCTGAACAACTTTTTCTCCCAAATGTCCGATATCCATTGCATCCTTGCTCGCAAAGAATACTACGCGGCGAAGATTTTGCTGAGGGCATACCTCACTATTCGGACAACGTACAGCCACCTCACCTTCTACATGTATTACTGAGGTGCCACAGCTAGGGCAATGCTTTGGCATCTTCCAAGATTTCGAGTCTTTCTCTCTTTTAGCAAGTACTACCTCTACGACTTTGGGGATAACATCTCCCCCTTTTTCAATCACTACGTGGTCACCAATACGGATATCTTTCCTTTCTACTTCTTCTTGGTTGTGCAGAGTCGCTCGAGAGATGGTGCTACCGGCAAGGAGAACAGGATGTAGTTCGGCAACCGGTGTTAAAACACCGGTTCTTCCTACCTGCACTGTTATATCAAGGATTTTGGTCGTAGCCTGCTCCGGAGCAAACTTATAAGCTACAGCCCATCTAGGAGACTTGCCAGTAACACCTAGCATATCGTGAAATTTTCTTTGATCGACTTTGATCACAACCCCATCGATGTCGAAGGGAAGGGTTTCTCTCTGTATTTCAATGGCCTCTGCAAAAGCTACGATCTCTTCGATCGATTTGCACTCTTTTCTATGTTTTTCTGCAAAGACAGGAAGACCGAGTTTTTCTAATAAAATGGGACACTTGTGTTGGGCATCGACCAGAAGATCTCCCTCTTCAGCTATTGCATAAAAAGAAACGGAGAGCTTTCGTCTTGCAACTTCCCTAGGATCCAAAAGTTTTAAGGACCCAGCTGTCGCATTACGAGGGTTAGCCCACAGCTCTTCTCCTTCTTCTTGCTTTTGCCGGTTAAGTTCTTCAAAGGTCTTTTTAAGCATAAAGACCTCTCCACGCACTTCAAGGACCTCTGGAACATCCTTTCCTGTAAGAGTAAGGGGAATGGACCTAATGGTCCTCATATTTGCTGTAACATCATCACCTTTTTTCCCATCCCCGCGAGTCACGCCTCTTACAAAGACACCACGTTCATAGCGAGCGGTAATAGCTACCCCATCCATTTTAAGTTCAGCACAAAAGCTCACCGATTTATGCTCTAAGAGCTTATGAATGCGGTCTATAAAATCTTCGATCTCTTCTCTAGAATAGGTATTTGCCAGGGAGAGCATAGAAACCTTATGCTCTACCTGAACAAACCCTTTTGTAGGCATTTCAGAAACGCGCTGAGAAGGGGATGCAGGAGAGATCCACTCAGGATGGAGACTTTCTATTTCTTCGAGCTTTTTCAGAAGCCCATCATACTCATAGTCGGTGATGATAGGACGAGCTGCCCCATAATAAAGACTGTCATGCTTTTGGATTTCTTCTATGAGCTCTAGATACTTTTCTTTCTGCATGGTAAAAACCTTTAGATGAATGTAACCTCAAATATCATCGTAGCTAAAGGAGCTAGTTGCACAGAAAATCCTCCTGTTTGCACGATGACGGAAGGGTTAATCTTACCAGAGCCTCCATATTCTTCTCTATCGGTATTGAATGCTTCTGTCACGTCTTTGGTATTGCGCAGAGGTACAAAATATTCAGGAAGAAAGGTCGGGGTAAAGTTATGAACACAAGCAAAAATCCTATCATCACTTTTACGCAGGTAGCTTATTACCGAGTTTTGTCTATCAGAAAAATCGACCCACTCGAATCCCTTGGGATCGAAGTCGTATTTCCATAAAGGAGAGCTGTTTTTATAAAAGTGATTTATATCAGAGATCATCTTTTGGAGAGCTTTATGTTTAGGAAACTGGAGTAAATGCCAAGGAAGTTCTTCCTTGCAGTACCACTCTCCAAACTGACCAATTTCAGATCCCATAAATAAGAGATTTTTACCCGGCTGGCAGAGCATATAACTGTAAAAAAGTCTGACTCCGGCAAATTTTTGCCAGTCATCTCCCGGCATCTTTGAAAGAAGACTTTTTTTACCATGCACCACCTCATCATGGGACAGCACCAAGATAAATTTTTCAGAAAAAGCGTAAATAAGCCCAAACGTGAGTGCATTTTGGTGGTAATGCCTATAGAGGGGATCGGTTTGAAAATACTTTAAGGTATCATTCATCCACCCCATGTTCCATTTGATGTCAAAGCCGAGTCCATTATGCTCTAAAGAGTGGGTAACTCCGGTAAAGGAAGTGGATTCCTCAGCAAACATGAGTGTCTTTGGGAACTTCTGATGGACAACTGAGTTGAGATGTTTTAAAAATTCAATAGCCTCAAGATTTTCTCTGCCTCCATATCTATTCGGAATCCACTCCCCCTCTTTCCTTCCGTAGTCTAAGTAGAGCATCGAGGCTACTGCATCGACTCTAAGGCCATCGATATGCATCTTATCGAACCAGAAAAGGGCATTGGCGATGAGGAAGTTGCTCACCTCATTCCTGCCGTAGTTAAATATATAGGTGTTCCAGTGGGGATGAAATCCCTTCCTTGGGTCATCATGTTCATAGAGATAGGTCCCATCAAACTGCGCGAGGGAAAAATCATCTACAGGAAAATGGGCTGCTACCCAGTCGATAAAGACTCCGATTCCCTTTTGGTGCATATGATCTACAAAATACTGAAAGTCCTCAGGAGTTCCGTATCTAGAGGTGATTGCATAGGCCCCTGTTACCTGGTAGCCCCACGACTCATCAAGGGGGTGCTCAGCCACCGGCATTAGCTCTACATGAGTAAATCCCATCTGGTTGCAGTACTCTCCAAGTAGGTGGGCTATTTCTCTGTAATTTAAAAAGTCCCCTTCCTTCTTTCTCCATGAGCCTAAGTGTACCTCATAGATTGTCATAGGAATGTTTGCATCTGAGGATTTCTTCTCAAACCACTCTGCATCTTGCCACTGGTATCCATTTAGATCTGCCACAACAGATGCAGTCTTAGGCCTAAATTCCGCCGAGTAAGCCATAGGATCTGATTTGAGTTTTAGAGTTCCCTCTTGCGTCGTGATTTCAAACTTGTACTTCTCCCCAACCTTAAGGCCCGGAACAAATAACTCCCATACACCACATCCCCCCAAACTCCTCATGGGACTTATTCTCCCATCCCAGTGGTTAAAATCAGCAACCAGAGATACAGCCTTAGCGGACGGGGCCCATACAGAAAACTTCACCCCTTTACATCCCTGATCCTCATGTATCCTCGCTCCTAAAGCATCATAAAGCTGATAATGTACTCCCTTAGAAAACAGGTGAGCATCTACCTCTCCAAAGGTGGGAGCAAAGGCGTAAGGATCGTAGCCAAGCATCCCATTTTGGTGGTAGACACTATAATCTAAAAAAGAGCAAGAAAAGGGAACCTCCACTTCAAAGAGCCCCTCTTCGCCTCGTTTCTCAGCCTCTATGATTTTACCTAAAACCTCTAGGTGGATGGTTTTTGCGCCGGGGCGCCACAATCTAATCACCTTCGTTTTATCATCGATAGTATGGATCCCAAGTAAGCTATGGGGGTCATGCTGGGGAAGGATCAAAGATTTAGCCATTTTCTTCTGAGAAGAGAGGTCGATCATATACCACCTTTAGAGGAGTTTAACCTCGTATACGTAATTTTGACTAAAATAGGAAGGGGAGAAAAATAAAGCTCCTCTGAACAGTGATGTTTAAGACCTGGCACATCTTTACTTTAAAGATGGCATCGTATAAAATGAAGTTCAACTTCAGATTGTACGAGGCGTATGTTTAAAAGAACCATAAAGATTGAGCTTCAAGACCTTATGAAAGGCTACCCCATTGTTACCTTGATAGGCCCACGCCAATCAGGTAAAACTACACTCGTGCGCTTGACCTTTCCCGAAATGCCCTACGCAAGTCTTGAGGATCCTGATACCAGACAGAGGGCCATGGAAGACCCAAGAGGATTTTTAGCCTCTTTTCCAAGTGGGGCCATTTTAGATGAAATTCAGAGAACTCCTAAATTACTGTCCTATATTCAGACTTTTGTCGACGAGAAAAACCAAAACGGCCTATTCATCCTTACTGGCAGCCACCAACTTGAGCTGCACCAAGCCATCACCCAGTCTCTAGCCGGTAGAACGGCCCTATTAACTTTGCTTCCTATGAGTCTTGAAGAACTACGCAAATCAGGGATAGATCATAGCCTAGATCAAGCTCTTATTACGGGAGGCTACCCTAGGATTTATAAAGAGAACCTCAATCCAACAAAAGCGTATCGAAATTATTTTCAAACTTATGTAGAAAGGGATGTCAGGCAACTTATCAATATAAAAGACTTAGTGCAGTTTGAGCGTTTTATTCGGATTTGTGCAGGGCGCATTGGCCAAATTTTAAATCTTGAATCCATAGGTGGAGAAATCGGCATATCTTCTCATACAGTTAAAGAATGGATATCTCTTTTAGAAGCTTCATTTATCGTATTTCGCCTCCAGCCATACTTTGAAAATTTTGGAAAAAGGATCATTAAATCTCCCAAGCTCTATTTTACTGATGTGGGCCTAGCCACTTATCTTTTAGGGATAGAAAATGAGACTCAAATGGGTAGAGATCCTCTTAGAGGCCACCTCGTAGAAAACCTTGTGATCCTTGAGCTCATGAAGTGGCGCTATAACCATGGCCTCGATTCCCAGCTCTACTATTACCGTGACGTCCAAAAAAATGAAGTAGATGTGATTTTTAAAGAAGGTAATAACCTCATCCCAATTGAGATTAAATCGTCTATGACATTTAACTCAGATTTCTTAAAAAACCTTCGTTTTTTTCAAGACCTAGCAGGCGACCGCTCCCCCAAAGGATATTTAATCTATGCGGGGCAGCAAGAGCAAAAAATTCACGCCAACGAGCTACTTAATTATAAGAATGCCACCTTAAGCATCTCTCCGCATGCCGATTCTACATAACTATACAAAGGAAATACAGAAGCCATTCGGTAGAGAGTAAAAGTCTCTTCTACGAGTGACTATTTCTGGAATTTATCGAGATAAATTACATCGCCGGCATCGCAGGTGATCTTATCGTCTGATTTCAGAAAAATCCCCGTTGTTAAAACAGCCTTCCTCATACGAAATCCATCGATCTCTTTTTGAAGACCAAGAGAAATCTCTTTAGCAGAAGAAACGCGAATAATCACCTTCTTAAGCAGCTTCTTGGACCACTCGATGTCTATGACATCTCCAAGCTCTGTCCTAATACCGATCATACGTCCTGAGTGAAACTCAGGAGGAAGGCAAGGGAGTAGGTGATAGACCCCTTCTTTTTCCTGAAAAAATAGGGATCTGATAAGTGAGGCTCCTCCAGAGAGTAGCTGGAGAGCTGAGCTATCGGGATCGGTATTTTCAGAGCCAAGAATACCCTGGTGCTCATCATCTACAAGACGGGGGGCTAGCATGCTAGAAAAACCCGCTAGAAAGAGATTGTTAAAAGAGGAGAGGATCTCATTTCTTGCATGGCCTGTAACTGTGTCTTGGCACTTTTGCAGAAGGGATAGCATCCCCTTAGATGATAAAGGGATCTTCTTATCAGGAACAATCTGTCCAAGTCTTAACCAGTGGGGGAAAATCTCAGAAAAGTCCGCTCTTTTTCTCATAGAGGACCAATCTTGCGCCTTGTGCTCACCTAAGGATAGCTTTTCTAAAAAGGGCTCAACCTCTAAGCCTTTTTTATCACTTAAGATAAACACTTGGGGAGAGTCGATCTTGTGAGTTGCATTTGCAAAATAAAGAGAGAGTCCCCCTTGTGGCACTTTTTCAAAAGCAAGGCAGAGCCCTTCTTTTTTTTGTCTTATGCTATAGCGGAAATATCCTTCTACAGCTTGTCCGAATACTTTAAGAGTCCCTTCTTGCAGCTCTTGCTGGACGGTAAATTGTTTTACAGGACCGGTAATTGTGAGGGACACTTCAAAAGTGGAATTATCCAGCAAATTTTCCCCTTCGATCTTGCTAGGAAATATTCTGCATTTCCATCCGCTAAAAGGGATGATACAGGAAGATCCCGGTGTATGAGAAAATGGTCTTAAAGGCTCTGCAATAGTAATTTTCAAGGAAGTCTCCTGCCAATAAGCGCTGTTTGTATATTTTGTATAAGTTCTACTTCTAGTATTTGGTTAGATTTTAGATCTGCCCCTTCTACAAGGACCGGCAGAAAATTCTCTGTATGCCCGGAAAACATCCCCTTTTGATCCTTTTCCTCAGATTCAATAAGGACCTTCATTTTTCTACCGAGGTACTCTTCACGTAGAGCAAAGGAGGCTGTCTCTGCTAAGGTCAGAACTTTCCTTTTTCTCTCTTGCATGACTTGAGGAGTTACCTTGCCAGTAAATAAAGCGGCTCTTGTCCTCTTTCTTTCGCTATAGGGAAACATATGGACCTTAGCAAAGCGGACCTTTTCCATGATTTCCAAGGTGTCTGTAAAATCAGCTTCCGATTCACCGGGAAAGCCTACTATGATATCTGTGGTAAATGTGAAATCGGGGCAGACCGTTTTCAATCTTTCGATCGTAGAGAGAAAGATCTCTTTAGTGTATTTGCGGTTCATCCTCTTTAAGATCACATTAGATCCCGATTGCAATACGATGTGGAAGCTGTGGCACGTATGCTTGCCTTGAATCACCGCATCGATGAGCTCCTCATCTACTTCATCAGGATCTATCGATGAAACGCGGATTCTCTCTACCCCTTCGATCTGATCTACTGTCCGAACAAGCTCTGCCAGGCGAACAGGAGCCTCCCCTTCAAGGGGAGCTCCATCAAAATCGCCGATATTGATTCCTGTAAGGACGATCTCTTTATAGCCGTTGGAAACGAGCGTTTTGATCTCTTGAACAATCTCGCTAAGCCTTCTAGAGCGGGAGCGTCCTCGAACATAAGGAATGATGCAATACGTACAAAATGAATTGCACCCATCTTGCACTTTCACAAAGGCTCTAGTATGAGCCTCAAAATTCTTTATAGAAAATTCAGGGAGCTCTTCCTCTGGAAAAATCTCTTGTAAAAGGGATTCTTTCCGAGTATTGGGTACCACATGGGTGACTCCCTCGATTTGTCCGATAGAGGTGGGGTCCCTCTCTGCAAGGCAGCCTGTTACAAGGATCTTAGCCCCGGGATTTTGTTTAGCAAGTTGGCGGATCTGGTGGCGGCTTGAGCTATCGGCAGATTCTGTTACGGTGCAAGTGTTTACTACACAGATCTCTGCGACATCCGTCTCAGAGGCTTGCGTCATGCCGAGGGCTAGTAGCTGATCTGTATAAGCCTGAGACTCATACTGGTTTGTACGGCATCCCAGAGTCACCACTTTAAACTTTTTTGTTTCCACGCGCACCTATCCACATAAAATGGGCTATAGTATGCCAGGAAAAAACAGGCAGTTCAAGATAATCTATCCCTGTATATAAGGCCTGTATATTGGAACCTTTAAAGATAAAATAATATTTACCTATTTTTCTATAAAAGGAATAACCTTATATTCGAGCCTTGCTGGGATCTCAATTTTCAGAAGAACATCATTTTCTTCGTAATCAGAGAAGATCACCCTCCCCTCTTTCATCAGCTCCGCCACAAGGGCGTACTGACTTTGAGGGATCCTAAGGGTAAAGATCTTCCTAAGACGAGAAAGTTCTTCAATCATAACCTCAGAAAGTTCCTCAAGACCCGTTCTATGAAGAGCTGAAATTTGCACAGTCTTCGGGAATTTTACTCGGAGCTTAGTTAAAATCATCGGATCTTGGCATGCATCAATTTTATTGAGCACCGTGATGATCGGATGATCGGCCGCTCCCAGCTCTTTCAATACTTCAAGAGTGGCCTCTGCCTGCTCTATAGCTTGGGGATGAGAGACATCAATCAGGTGGAGTAAAATATCGGTGTGAACCGCCTCTTCCAAGGTGCTTTTAAAAGAAGCAACGAGAGTATGAGGAATTTTACGGATAAAACCGACCGTATCAATCAGAAGGATCTCCTGGCGATTGGGAAGGAGAAACTTTCTGGTTGTCGTATCAAGCGTTGCAAAGAGCTTATCCTCGACAAGCACATCAGCACTGGTAAGGGTTTTTAACAGAGTAGATTTTCCGGCATTGGTATAGCCGATGATAGCAAATGTCGGGATACCAGAGCGAAGGCGGGCGACCCTCTGTGTTGTCCTTTGGTTTACGACCTCTTCAATCTCTTTTTGGAGCACTTCGATACGACGGCGCAGAAGGCGTCTATCGATCTCAATCTGCTTTTCCCCTTCCCCTTTCAAAAAGCCACCACCGCCAGTAGACTGGCGAGAAAGGTGAGTCCAAAGCTTTCTTAGACGGGGAAATTGGTATTTGACCTTGGCAAGTTCGATCTGCAATTTAGCTTCTTTTGTTTGCGCTCTTTGCGCAAACACTTCGATAATAAGCTCGGTTCTATCGATGATGGGAAGCTGAAATATCGCCTCTACATTCCTCTGCTGGTGCGGTGAGATCTCATCATCAAAAATCACAAGCTCTATCCCTTGCTCTTTAGAAAGGATCGCCAGCTCTTCAAGCTTTCCCGATCCGAGATAAGTGGCAGAGTCATATTTTTTTATAGGACAAGTAATGGTGAGGGTATCGTGGATACCAAATGTCTCACAAAGGCGGTGCAGCTCCCTAAGATGGTCTTCGCAGGTTATCTTATCTCCTCCCGATTTATAAACACCGAGTAGTAGAGCCTTTTTAATTTTATGAAGATTAAATCCCTGCATTGGTGGCGGGGGATTTTTAGGTGTTGTCATGCGAGTCCTTCGTAGTTAAATTCGATTCGTAATCCGTCATGGGCAAATTGTATCCCCTTAGGTAAAAGAGAAGAATCTCTTTCAAAATCCACATCATGGGCTACATGGGTAAAGTAGGTCCTTTTAGCCTGAGCTTTTTGAGAAAAAGCTATCGCCTCCTCAATGCTAAAGTGCATGGGCGAAGTAGTTTGCCGAAGAGCGCTTATCACTAAGATATCGATACCGGAGATAGCATCAATGACTTCTTGAGAGTAGTCCTTGATATCAGAGAGGTACGCGAGATTGCCAATTTTTATTCCGGTCACCTTCATCCCACTTTGAAAATAGCTCAAATATTTAAACCTTAGCCCCGCAAATTCAACCAATCCAAAGAGATCTTGTATGAGTTTAAATTCAAAAAATAGCCCCTCATTCTCCCCCTTTTCTTTATCCATAAGATAGTGGGTCCTAAACCGCATCTCTTCAAAGGTCTCATCGGAAAGCAAGATAGGGAGCTTCTTTTTCTGTGCGTAGCAATATCCTTTCAAGTCATCCACGCACGCTATGTGGTCGAAATGGGGATGGGTAAGTAAGGCGCCATCAAGAGTGTCAATGCAAGCATCTAGCAGCTGCTGCCGAATCTCGGGACCTGCATCGATAAGGAGATTTTTACCATCTACTTGGAGTAGCGCCGCAGAGCGGCGCCTTTTATTAAAGGCAGATGTGGATAGGCAAACAGAGCATTTGCAGGCAATAGCGGGCACTCCCATCGACCCACCTGTCCCTAAAAATAATAAACTTCCCTGCATGAGCCGCACCTTTTCTTGATTGTCCTATCTTATGGATTGTAGGATAATGCCCTGCTTTTGGAAAGGAGTATCTTGGTAATTTCAGGGATATGACTATCTACACCTGTGACTATTGCCTCAGCGAGCATCTTGGCAAATAAGGCATGATACAAAAGCCCCCTTGAGCCAAGCCCCGTCATCACCCAAAGATTATCCTTTACCTTTCCAATTAAAGGAAAATAATGCCCTTTGGATGTTACACGGATACCGGCCTTTACCTCGATAGGATCGAGGACAAGTCCAGGATATAAAGTCTCCATTTTAGGGCTGAGAGCCTTGATGGCCGACTCTAGGTCGGGCTCTAAGCTTCTATTTCCCCTTTCATAAGTAGCTCCGGCAGAGAACATCCCTTCCACTCCTTTAGCAATGTACCCCTTGCCAATTAAGCTTCTCGGAAGAGGAGGCAGGGAAGGAGGCCAGGAGCAAAGGAGGCTTTGGCCCCGTGTTGTATCGAGGCGAAATGCAGAAAACTCTTTAAAACCGAATATACCAACGCCGGCAGCTACTATGATTGCATCAAAGCCCTCAAGCTCATCTAGTCGCCCCACCTCTTTTTTATGCAAGGTAACTCCCCCCTCCTCACACACGCTAAAAAGGGATTGAAGATAGGGAGTTGTTTGAACCGCGCCCCCTGATTTAATTAAGAATCTATTGCCCTCAATATGGGTGATATCAGAGAAGTTTCTGGTATGCTCCATCATGGCGGCTTTCTGAGATTCATTTTGAGCGATCCTCTCAATGCCTGAAAAATCAGATAGAGGATTGCTGCTATATTTTTGAGCTATTTGAATAAGATGTTTTGTTTCAAAAATAGCCTCCTCTGCAAGAAGACTTCTTTTTATCTCTTCCCCTACGTAGGGATGGATAAGGCCCGAGGCGATCCCTGAGGCACCAGCCGCTACTCCCCCTTTATCAAAGACACTTACAGAGCATCCCCTTTTTTGGAGGTAATAACAAAGAGCAAGCCCTGCAAAGCCCGATCCGATAATAGCTATTTTCATAAAACAGAGGCTCTCTCTGTTTTACGTAAGTAAATATAACTTTCAGCCGCAAAATTAAAAAAGAATACAACAACCGGAGTAGACAGGGCGCTGAAGGCAAAAGAGGTCACTACCTGCTGCCCAAAATAGGAAAGACCCGATGTGGCTATGAGGTAAGTAGATTCTGTTAGATGCCCGGCAAAGTACAGAAGTCCGAGTACTAGAGCCACCGGTAAAACCGCAAAAAACAGGAGGGCGATGTGCGTTAAAAGCCTTGCCTGTATTGTTTTCCACTGACGAATAACCATTTCAAAGGAGCATTCTGAACGAAGAGCAACTGCCGGCGTTAGGAAAAAGATCACAAGCATATTAACAAGTGCAAGCACTATGAAACTAAGAACAAGGAGAAAAGGGACAAAAGAAAGAAGAATACTTACTACAGTTCCTATGAACGGAATTTCCTTTAAAATATAGAAAAAGCCGATCACACTCCAGAGCATTAAATAGGCCATAGAAAGAGGTAGGGTTAAATAGGTCGCCGAGACCATGAGATCCCACGATTTTTTTCCCAGCTCCCTAAAGGAAAAAGAGAGTCCCTTTACCTCATTATGGTAGGCTCTTATCAGGACAATCCCTGTAGCTAAAAGGATACTTGCTGTAATGAAGATAGGAAAGAAACTAAATTTAAGCCTTACCCAGTCTCCGGCTCCTTCCGATAAAGCGCGAAATAGGGTGATAAAAACACCGCAGCTTGCAACTAATGGATAGGTAAATAGAAATTTTTTCTTCGAAAAGCAAAATTTTAACGATCTATGAAACATCCGATCTATGTCATTCCAGCCCATGAGAATCCCCCCTTTAGCTACTTAAGAGCTGTAGAGAATACCTCAACATGGGTGATTTTTTCACTAAAGAAGAGCCCCTTCAACTATTTTCAACCTTAAGGCTCTATACCTCTTCGCCTCTTGCATACCTTTCGAGAAGCGGCTTAGAATAGGTAAAGTAAAAATTACAAAGATTCGGGGCAATTTTTCGAATTGTTTCCAGAGGAACACCTCTAGCCACTTGCTCCATAATCCTTACGATCGATTCTGCTCTCATAATAGGGAGATGATCTGGATTACTACAGTCAAATCCAGACTCAAAATAGCCTTTTTCTAAATTTTCAGCGATTGTATCCCATACTGAACGTTCTTCAGAGGTAAATGCGTCTATAGAACCTTTCATCTGCTCGCGTAGAGCCCTATCTTTAGCTAAAGCTTGGTCTAGAAGTCTTTCTTCCTCAGACCCTGTTTTAACTGGTTGGATGTCATTTTTCACAATTCGATTAAATAAGAAATGAAGAGATTCATGAGCCAAGGTCCCCTCCCTATTATTGCCATAATTCAACTTATAAAGTACCCTGGTCACTTCAGATGTGCTAGGATCGGTTATTGATTCATAAACTAACCCCCCAGATTTTATAAATATTGTATGTCTACTATTATATCCGCCTATTGTACTCTTATAAGATTTCATATTGTAGCAGCCCCATAATCGATCCTCTTGAGCTCCTGTCCCCGAAAAAATAATATTCCCTTTTTCCCGAGTCATCAAAGCGGCAAGAGCTTCAATAACATGCCTTGTTTCTTCCGAGTCCCATAATTTTGTAACCAGAGCTTTAATCGTTTCACGAACCTCTTCTCTTGTGGGTCCATATAGTTCTCCTTTACGAAGGAGCGTACCATCTTGTAAATCTAGATCAGACTCTAAAATAAGCTGTTGATCTTGAAAATACGAATGGGAAAGAACTATAGAAAGAGGAGTTAAAGGCTTAGCAGGATCTTGTTTTTCTACAGGATCGTTTTGCATAAGCAAACGATTCTTCTCTTTGAGGACACAATTGTTCCCAGTGAGACTCCAATCTTCATTAAAAATTTTTGCATTATACGATGAAATCCTGGATTGCAGAACATCATAATAATGCATGTGCTCATAAATTCCAGATGAACAAGGTTCTGAAATCACGGATGCTTCTATCGAAGATCCCTGGCTGATTAGCTGGCGGCTTACCTCAACCCGATGAGAACTTGCATAAAAATCCCTCTGCTTATTTGTATTTTTTATCACTACTTTCATAAGCAATTGTGCGGCAAAAACCTGATCAGCCCTTGAAGGATCAATATCCAGTTCTCTATAGCCAAGGCGTGGGTCTTTAAAAACCCTCCGAAACGCATCAAAAGTTTTCCCATCTCCCCTGGATGCATGATACTTATCAATAGCCGCTTGAGCTTTTTCTAAGGCAGGAGGATCGAATGCATCATAGGTCTTTGCTAGAGCTTTATCACCTTGTAAAGACTCTACAATCGGTATTTTCACAGTTTTTTTAGTCCCCACAAGATCATCCACTTCCTCTACATCACTAACTAAATAACTTTGGATAAAATCATAAATCTTTCGTTTTTGATATCCATCAAGTGGATCGTAAAGAATAGGTCGGGATGAAGTGCTTGCAAAGCCAGAACTTGAGGAAGAACCAGCTACCGGCATGTCGCTATATAAGGAATGAACCATAATAAACACCTTAAATTTTAAATAAATCCAACAAACCTATCACACAGCAATCGCCCAACAATTAAACTTCTTAATAGAATTAGAGAAGTTAAGGACCCCTTATTTCAGCCTTTGAATCGAGCAATAAAGGAGGATCTCTTAAAGCTACCCCCTCTTCTAAATAAGCTGTAACAGGAAGAGGAGACACCTCTTGAGACTCTGCCACAGAACAGGTCTGAGCCTCCCTTAAACTATCTAAAATGCTTTTGAACAGCGTTCTCTACTTGCTCATTACACTCCTGAGTGGCTAGCATCTGCATATAAGGATCTAGACCCAAGGACACTACTGAGGCTAGTATTCTATCTTTAATAGCACAGATCTCAGCGACCACTGCAAAAACATCCTCAGATCCAATAGGCAAGGCTTCAAGCTGAGAGCAATAACCTGTTAAATTCTGAAAATCGATAACCAAAGCCCTATCGCCCTCAGGATCTAAAGCTAAAATCTCTTCATAAAATCGCTGAGAAAAATCTGGGTGAGCAAGCCACTGTCCAAAATCCTCAGCTGCTAGAGCGTCAATCATTTCTTCATTGGATTGTTGCAATCGGACAGTAATTGCTTCCTTAGCTCTATGCTTTGCCTCCGATGATCTCGCAAAATACACTGCACTTGTAACGCTTTTTTGCTCGGGCACCTTTGAAAAAGCCTTTAGTACAGCCCATTCAATTCTGCTTATGAAATTTGCATGGGATATAGGAAGTCTCATTTTTCTTTGATCAAAAATAAGACCTTTTAATTCACTAGGTTTCTCGGGATCAAAGTCTGTAAAAGTAGATGTATTGGCATCGCGTATAGTTTCTTTTACAACTTCGAGTAGTAACTGGTTAAAGACAAACTGAGATTCAGAAACGGGGCCCCTACCAAAGCCACCGGCAGGTATTGGAGACTGCCTTCTAGCTTCTATTTCAAGGAACACCTCTTTATCGAAATAGGCATAATGAAGAGGCCGGTAGATATAGTCCTTTTCTTTGCTACCACCACCCGCAATAGCATCGAGAATCTTTTCAGAAAATATGTCATGCATATCCCGCAAATACTGGCTGATATAGTCAGAGTCTTGCCTAATTGGAAGAGGGGCTCTATCAGTAAAATCTACTGGATGAGAGCTGGCACTCCCGGCCGGGGCTGATGCCACTTCCCAAGGCATAGGAGACGATATTGGACGTGAAGTTGGGATCATATCCACCTGTTTTTCTATTAATTTTACAGAATTAATAGAATAAATAACAGTCGATGTTAATTTTTAATTAAAATAGATATGTAAATATTTAGTTTGTAAAAAACAAATAACCAGTTCCTTTTAAAGGACCTGGGATTTTAGCTCCGGAAAATATTCTTCTAATCCTTGCTTCCAAGGATAACAAGTCACGTGATCGAATTTCTTCATAAACCGATCTTGACTAAGGACAATAGATTCACAATTCTCAATCTCCTTTGTTATCTTGATAAAGGCACTAAGGTCCTTTTCACTAAGAGAGTCTGAACTTTTGATTTCAATACAAAGCAGCGGTTTTCCTGGCCTTTCTACGACTAAATCTACTTCCACATCTGAGGGAGTTCGGATAAAAGAAAACCTGTAATCTGGTTGAAAATAGCTTCCCAGTCGAATAAATTCGAGGAGGATAAAATGTTCAAAAGCCTCTCCGTAAGCTACAGTTTTGGGCACTAAAGGCACAGAAAGCCTTCTGGACAGACTGCGAACGACACCTGGGTCAAAAAAATAAAACTTAGGTTTTTCCATTAAACGTTTACGGAAAGAGTGGTGATAAGACTCTAAAAAGAACCCGATCATCGTATCTTCTAGAATACAGAAGTATTCTTTAATCGTTTTATCATCTACACCCACATCTCTTGCGATATTTGCGTAGTTGATAATCTTCCCATTACACTGCGCAGCAACTTCTAGAAAGCGACGAAATGGGGGCAATTTTCTTATCAGCTGCTCATTCCAAATCTCTTCCTTAAGATAGGTATCTGCATAGGAGCGTAAAAAATCCCCTTTTTCCAAATCGTCATCTAAACTGTAAATTTTAGGTAGGGTTCCGAATTGTAAAGCCTTTTCTAAATCGAAGCGCTCTTTTAGCTCAAAGCAAGAGAGGGTATACAAATGGTACACAAAAGCGCGCCCAGCAAGCAAATTTGCCCCGCCGTGTTTTAATTTTCGTGCACTAGACCCGGTTAATATGAATATTTTACCCGTCTTTTCTTCAATTAAGCGATGAACCTCATCTAAAAGGGCCGGGACCTTTTGTATCTCATCGATAATAACATAGATAGTCTCTTTGGGAAGAGCCTTTACCATGGCATAAAGATTACTGGGATTTAAGAACAACTGCTCTTCAATACTAGAGTCTAAAAGATCAAGCCAAAGGCAATCTTGTGGCGCAAAGCTCTTTTTAAGCAGGGTGCTTTTCCCGGTACCCCTCGGACCAAAAAGAAAAAAGCTGTGCTTTGGGGAAAAGTGCCTAAAACGGGAAAACATACCATACTCCAGATTTGCCTGCTTTTCTCGGAGTATATTCCATTTACACGGTTAAATCAACATGTTTTTATGTATTTCAGGAGTACAACTCCGGAAATACTCAAAAAAACCGATAAAATCAATAGAAATCGGACCATACTCCGGAAAACGCAGGCATTTCCGGAGTATGGTCCGGATTTATCAGAAAAACTAGAAGTCGAATCTAAACCCTAGAGTTACACCCATGAGAGAAAGATCCCCATTACTCGAACTAAGTCTTCCAGGATTGCTACTGATGAAATTCATAAACTGGGTCTGGTCGAAGAGGTAGTTAAACTCGTAGCCGAGTTTAACACCCAGATGGTATTTTTTATGGCTAAAGAACTGATCATACTGAAAGCCTAGAGCCAGATCAAACATCGTAACTACGTTCGTTGGATGATAACTTAAGTTTACATAGGTAGTGCCGGCATTTTTAAGCTGATCTGTTTGGTGCACCGCAAAAAAGCCAGAAAGAAGGCTGAAAGCCCCATCTCCAAAAATGCTAAATCCAGGACAGAGGCCCCAAACCGAGTCCATACCAACCCTTCCACCAATACCGAAAAAGTTGTTGGTCATGCTTACATCATCTCTGTCTCCAGAAGGGACAGCTGTTCCCCCACTATATTGAATTTTGTATTTTTGGAAGATCCAAGCCGATCTCACTCCCATATGAGGACGGATGCTCAGCCACTTAGATACCCCTATTGCCCTACCTAACTCGAGATCTCCGAGTTGGAGATGTAGTCTCCAGTTTGCGGTAGCCTTAGTGACATAATCTGACCCAGTAGCAGCATATTCCCAACTAGGAAATAGAGCTCCACCCTCAGGGGCATACTCCTGCGTATGAGATTGTGTTTGGAATTGTGTGTAGCTTGCAGAAACATCCCAATTATCATGGGGCATGTTATATCCAAGCCCCACACGAAAGCCAAAGTCCCAGTTGAATTTTGGATCTTTTGTCTTTCCTCTTTGGATTGAGGTTTTACTTGCACTCTTCACAGCAAAGCTTAAATCGTCCTGCTGAGCTTTCCAGAGAAGGATCTCCCCTGTAGCAAATAACCTGTTTGAATCCTTAAGTTGAGAAGCCATAAATACTTTAGTCATTTTCTCATTATGAAGGGCCGGTCCCTCATTTTGGGCGATTTCTGAAGAGTCTTTTGTAGAGGAAGTCGGATCATCCGCAAATACTAAAAGAGGACACATAAAAAAAGCA
Organism: Chlamydiota bacterium; assembly: GCA_026398435.1. GTDB lineage: Bacteria > Chlamydiota > Chlamydiia > Chlamydiales > Rhabdochlamydiaceae > VGMB01. The sequence continues at coordinate 44,576 of JAPLSW010000075.1, forward strand.
GTGAGGAGAGATTTACCGGATATTGAAATGATTCTATTCATAATTACGCCTTCCATATTAAATAAACATCGCTACCTATAAAATATGCTAAAATTAATACCAATGTCAATACAATTAATTGTAATTAGAATCTAATTTCTTAGTAATTATAAATAAAAAAAGACCTCAACCCATACAAAATGTATAAGTTGAGGTGAAAGGCAAAAAAGGAAATTTAAGTGTTTTTTGCTTTGAATAGGTATTTGGGACGGACAATAGGGGTTCCTTTGCCGCCACGAGCTTCAGTTCTCTCATAAAGGATTTGGATAGCGATGCCGACCGAGCGAGCAAGACCAAATAATACAGTATAATATTCAGGATATCCAAAGCCTGCAGCCGTAAGTAATGATCCTGATATAGCATCAACATTAGGATAAGGATTGGTGATTTTAGGGTTCTCGGAGAGAACCTTAGATCCCGCCTTTCGCAAAAGAAGAGCGATCTTGACTAAGGGGTGACTCGGGTAATGCTTTTGGACGTAATCATATTGGACAGTAGCTCTTGGATCCTCGACTCTAAGCACTGCATGGCCAAAACCGAACACGAGCTGTCCTGAATCGAGCCTATGGCGGATGGCATCTTCTATTTGTTTTTCTGTTGCATTCTCACCGACCTCAGTAAGCATACTACGAGTAAATTCTAAGCAGTCTTGGTTAGCCCGGCCGTGTCTAGGACCGGCCAGCGCGCACATAGCAGAGCAAATACAGCCATACATGTCTTCAAGGCCTGAAGCTACAGCCTTACCTACAAAGGTGGAAAGATTTCCCCCTCCATGATCGAAATGAAGTATGTTAAATAAACGGAAGGCCCGTATCAACTCCTCTCTATTAGAGTTTGGGACATTGAGCATATAGGCGAAGTTTTCCATATAGCCTAAATCTTCTTTAGGAGATGGAGTTGCCCCCCATCCTGCGTGGTAATTAATAACCGTGGCTGTTAAATGAGGCAATTTTGCGATGAGGTTAAGACAGTCTTCCTTGTAATCCCCTTTACCCTCAAGCATCCCCGAGATAAGGATTGCTGCAGAAAACAGCTCCATCGGGTGGCCCTTCCGGGGAAGCTTCTGAATATCCAAAAGTGTTTCAGAGGAAAGCTCAGCCCGTTTTTTAAGATCGTTAAAAAACCCTTCGACCTCTGATTTAGACCCCTTCTTTCCATAATAAAGAAGGTAGATCACCTCTTCAGGGGAATGATTCGTAAGATCTGACACAGGAATATTTGCATAAAAGAGCCCCTTTTGAGGATCCACATGGGAAGTTGTGCAATACCCACAAGGAAAGCCTCGAAGGCCTGTCTCTAAATGCTCTTTTTTAATTTCGAATAACACATCGTCTGTCATAACCTTAGATCCTTTATTTGAGCAAATTTTCTACAAGAGATCTTTCTTCTAGCAACTCTTTTTCCGTAAGCGCGATCTTCTCTTTTAGGAAGGGATCTATATAGAGCCCTGGGATAATTTCTATGTGACCATTACCTTTTGAAATGCAAGGGAAAGAGAAAATAAGCCGCTCGTCAATCCCATAGGGATTGCCCTTAGCACTCTTTGCCATAGAAAACCAGGCCCCTTTAGGGGTCGGAATAACAAGTGAGCGCATAGCATCAATGGCTGCATTAGCAGCTGATGCAGCTGATGATTTCCCTCTAGCAGCAATTACCTCAGCACCCCGTTTCTGAACCTTACTAAAAAATTCCCCTTGGAGCCACTCCTTGTCTTTAATAACTTCAGAGGCAGGCTCTCCTCTAATCATTGCATGGATAAAATCGGGTACTTGAGTGGCCGAGTGATTCCCCCAAATAGTAACGTTTGAAACCTCAGTTACAGCCACTTCCGCCTTTGCGGCAAGGAAAGCTGAAGCTCTATTTTGATCGAGCCTTGTCATAGCAAAAAAATGATCGGGATTTAGCCTCTTAGCATAAGAGCTGGCAATAAGACAGTTGGTGTTACAGGGATTACCCACAACAAGCACCAAACAGTCTTTATCTGCCACAGCATCAAGAGCCTGCCCTTGCCCTATAAAGATTTTCCCGTTATCTGCCAAAAGGTCCTTCCTTTCCATCCCAGGACCTCGAGGTTTAGATCCAATGAGAAAGGCATAGTGAACCCCTTTAAATACAACAGAAGGGTCAGAGTCTATGACCACTTCTTTAAGAAGGGGGAAAGCGCAGTCCTGGAGCTCCATAACAACCCCTTGAAGGGCCGTCATAGCCTCTGGCAAATCTAAAATATGCAAGGCAATCGGCTGATCGCATCCCAGCACATCCCCGTTTGCAATACGAAATAAGATGCTATAAGCAATTTGCCCAGCCCCTCCAGATACTGCAATTCTCTTTACCGGCTTTGTCATCCCTTACCTCGCTCCCTTTCGATCTTTAGTAACTTTAAGTTTTCTATATCAAGGAAGTAAGATTACCTACAATGTTCTTTTTAGCGGTAAAGACCTATTTTACCTAAGTAACTGGTCAATATATCCCATTTTTCAAAAATTTATAACGCATCTCAAGAAAAATGCCCAATTGACCAAATGCCCTATTCCTTGGTATGATACTGCCAATGTAAAAGAAATTATCGAGGATTATTTTTATGACGCTAAGTCTTGTTGTACTAATGTACGCCCTGTGGTCAAGCATATTTTCCCTTGGCAAGATGGCTCTAGCTTATAGCCCTCCGATATTCCTTACTGGCTTTAGAATGATGCTGGCGGGAGTTTTGATCTCTGCCTATCTCCTTATTGCAAAGCGAAGCAGCTTTAAACTAGAGAAAAAACAGTACCTATCGATTGCTCTTCTTGCCTTTTTCAGCATCTATCTTACTAACATCCTGGAATTCTGGGGCTTGCAGCATTTAACTGCCGCTAAGACTTGCTTTCTCTATAGTTTATCCCCCTTCTTTGCAGCCTTCTTTTCCTATATTCATTTCAAAGAAAAAATGAACGGTCGCAAGTGGATTGGATTAGCTATCGGATTCGTAGGCTTTGTCCCTGTGTTACTTACGCAAACAGGCTCTGAAGACCTATTTAATGCCTTCAGTTTCCTTTCCTGGCCGACGCTTGCTATTATGGGAGCCGCTCTCTTCTCAGTATATGGATGGGTACTTCTTAGGATTATAGTAAAGGATACGCAAGTATCTCCCCTTGTAGCCAATGCATCTAGTATGATGCTCGGGGGCCTATTTGCTTTGATACACTCTTCATTTGTAGACACTTGGGTACCTATTCCTGTCATGCAGGGACATTTTCCAGACGTCCTTAAAGGGGTCCTTGTTATGACCCTAGTATCTAACATCATATGCTATAACCTCTATGGGATGATGTTAAAACGCTATACCGCTACATTCCTGTCCTTTGTAGGGCTTTTAAGTCCTATTTTTGCCTCCCTTAATGGCTGGATCTTCCTTGGAGAATCCCCTTCTTGGATAATCTTCCTTTCCACAGGAGTCGTATCCTTAGGACTTTGGATCGTGTACCAAGCCGAACTCAAGCAAGGGTATATAGTTTCCCCCTCGAAAAAGCCTGAATCTAGCTCCCAAGAAGCTTAAATATTAAGCACTTAAGCTATCCTTCTCCTTCTTAACTTGTTATACTAAAAGTATTTCTTGCTATTTTCTATTTTGTATTCCTCTTACTAGCAATTGCTTATAAAGATCTTTTCGATCTTTAATTAAAATTAATACTGGCATGCGATAATTAAGCTAAGAACAAAATACAATTTAAGAGGAAACCAAATGAGCAACAACCAACCACAAGTTAATTCTAACCAAAACTTTTCTAATAGCTTATTTCAGTCTTTTTTACACAAAACAACTGAAAAAAACCAAGATAAAGAAGAGCAAGGTCTTCTTACACTTTCTACTGTTCTTTCCTCAATGGAAAGCGCTCTTGCTGGTTCTATGAAAGGTATAACAAGTTCATCAACTGATGTGAATGTTAATTCTTCTGGTATAACTGTTGCGTCTACATCAGCTCCTACTATGTCTAAACAATTAGGTATATTTGCGAGCCTTCAAAACCCAGAGTCTTTAGCTTCTATTGCTAAAATCCTTGGCGCGGCTACAAGCGCTACAAACAAACTTGAAGGTATTGCTGGTAAATCTGCAAGTGATCAATCTAATGACATGAATAAAATAAGTGACTCTCTTAAACTATTTGCAAAAAACATGCCAGCTGCTCAACTTTTTGAACTTGAATCTCTTACTAAAGAAATGACACAAACTTTCTTTGGAACATCTTCTGCTAATAAAGGTTCATTAAACAACATATCTATACAAGATATGGAAAAATCAATGAATAAATTAGTTACTGCTCTTACAAAAGGTAAAGACGGCTCCCCTTCTAACTATGATCTGATCCAAGCTCTTTCTGCGATGACATCTGATGTTAACGATATGCAAGGTAAAATTGGTCAAATAACTTCTGATGAAGCGAAATCAAATGTTACTGTAAGTGAAACACTTCTATCAAATGCAAAAGCGGAACAAGTGAAAGTAGAGACAGAAATTGCTGCACAAGAAGCTGCCGCAAAGAAACTAACAAAACATAGCCTTATCGCTAAAATTTTAGGCGTTGTTATTTCAGTTATCGTAGCTGCTTGTACATTTGGTGCAGGAGCTCCTGTTATGGCGTTATTAATGGTCGGAATGGTTGTACTATCTGCATCTGGCGCTCTTACAGATCTTTCTAAAGCAATAGCTTCATCTCTTGTAAGCGATGGAATGTCTCCTCAAGATGCTAAAGCCCTTGCTGATGCAATAACTATAGTGATCGTAGTTGCTGCAACAGTTACAACTGGTGCAGGTGCTTCTCAACTCCTAACTAAACCAGCCGCTGAAGTAGCTGCTAAAACAGTTGCTAAAGAAGCTGCTAAAACAGTTGCTAAAGAAGCTACTGAAACAGCCGCTAAAGACGCTGCTAAAACAGCTGAAAAATCCACATTTCAGAAAGTTCTAGATATCATCAATCCTATGCGTCATTTTTCTGCAACGACGAACATGACAGTAGCGGCAGCCATTCAGACATCACAGCAAACTGGATTTATTACTGATTCAGTTACAGCCGGCATGAAAGATAAGGGTGCAACAGATGCTCAAATCGCTGCAGTTGTTAAAAATGTTCAATATGCTATGGAAGCTCTGCTGGTTCAGTTTCAAGATTTGCATTAAATTCTACAACAGCTGTTAATACAATGAAAGCTCTAGACATCGTAGGCCATATTGTTCTTCCAACAATACAAGGTGGTATGGACTTTGATACAGCAGCCTTGACTATACAAACAACTAATGCACAACAAGCAGTATCTGATTGTGAAGCAGATATAACGTTACTTGACGCAATACAAGACAGCAACAACAAAGTAAGCGATAACAACACGAATGCTGCTGCTAAAACTATGCAAGGTGATAGACAAGTAAACGATGCGACTCAACAGTCAGAGCTTGCTTTCGAAACTACAGTAACTCAGATCTTAGCACAAGCTATGTAATTCTAAAGTTCTCACTTAAGCAGTTATAATGTTAAGAGGCCCTTCAGAAGAAGGGCCTCTTTCTTTGCTCTGAACATTAGGGAATACGTCCAGGCAAAAAAAATACCCTAGTCACTTATTCAGCGATTAGGGTAGGAATAAAAACCTTGGCAGCGACCTACTCTTCCATACTCTTGTGTACAGTACCATCGGCGATGAGAGGCTTGACTTCTGAGTTCGGGATGGGATCAGGTATTTCCCTCTCTCAA
>JAPLSW010000013.1 GCA_026398435.1 Chlamydiota bacterium
ACTCTTCAAGAGGGAGGCCTCCCTTCCCCACAAGTAGGCATCTTGCTGTCTTATAGGTGTGTAAGAAAAGGTCCATCCCTGTATTTTTTAGGGACTCCCTATTGGATTTTACTTCTACAGCTAGAATTGATTCTCCTTTTCTAAGAACAAAGTCCACTTCTTTGTCCCCTTCGCGCCAGTAGAATAATTCTATTTGCGTTCCTCTTATGCTATTAAGAAGGTGAGCGCCAACAGCCGATTCCACAAGATGACCCCAAAAAATGGGGTCCTCTTGTGCCTGGGTGAAACTTTTTGCAGACTGAGCAGTCATGAGCGCTGTGTTATACGTCATGAATTTTGGGCTTGAGCCTTTTTGTCGTACTGGCTGCATAGCAAATTTTTGCAGACCGATAAGAAGGCCTGCACCAGCGAGCAGGTCTAGGTAGTGGGCAAGTGTTGTTGTATTGCCGGCATCTTGTAGTTCACCAAGTATTTTAGAATAAGAAAGGATTTGTCCTGAATACATCGATCCCAGCTGGAATAGCCTTCTGAGAAGCACCGGTTTATTAATTTGTGTCATCAGGAGAATATCACGAGAGATGGTCATTTCGATGAGAGAGTCATTAATGTAGTTTGACCAACGTGTTGGATCTTCTTTATTTGCAAGGGGAGCAGCTCCTGGGTATCCACCGAAATAAAGGTATTCGTCAAGAGTCGATCCAAATGACTCTTGCATTTCAGAATAAGTCCAGTGGGTGATAGGGATCATTTCAAAGCGACCGGCAAGGCTTTCAGTCATCTCCTTTTGGATAAGCCAGGGAGATGATTTCAAAATCAGTACAGATAGGTTTAGGCCATTTCGTGTATCTTCATCCCAAAGGGATTTAATCATATCAGACCAGTGAGGGATTTTTTGGACTTCATCTATGATAAGAAGAGCTCCTTTTTCAAGACCCGCTTGCAGTCTAGATACTTCCCACTGCTGCTTCAGCCAGGCAAGATCTTGGAAGCTTGCAAGATCTGCTGAAATATAATGGCAGGGCTTTTCCACGGCTTTAGCTGATTGCAAAGCGAGAGTCGTTTTTCCGACTTGTCGAGGACCTAAGAGTACCTGGATAAATTTCCGAGGTTCTTGAAGCCTTTGAACGAGCTGTTTAAAGATAGGGCGTGTGTGCATAGAAAAAGAGAAGACCGCGCAATTATTAATTCCTGTGCCGGGGATCCCCCGTCACCTAATTCTGAATTATATGTTTACGATGGCTGGGTAGCTCCATTTAACGTTTTCGTATTCCTGCCATATCTTTTTTGCCGCTGAAGTTTCAACCTGGAGCAGATAAATGGAAACACTCTGCTTACAGGTAGCTAAGCATATGCTATCGAGGGGGTCATAAAATCTGGAAATAGTGGTAGATATGAGCTGTCTGCAGATGTCTTTAAGGGCTTTGTATTCCCATTCGTCAACCTGCTCATTTGATTGTTTTATCGTCGCATTAGTCAATAAATTTTCTTCGTTTCCACCGTTGCCGCCATTTCCACCGTTGCCGCCTCTCCACCAATTAGTTCCGCCATTTCCGCCGTTACCGCCATTTCCACCATTTTGGCCATCTTCCCCGTCTTGACCATCTTCTCCATTTTGACCGTTTTTCCCATTTTTTCCATGCTTTAGCTGAGTCTCTTGCTTTTCAATATCGCTGGGTACATCTAAATCAGAGCTGGCAAACAACAGGGGTGCAGAGAGGCAACCTAGTGAAGTTCCAACTGAAATTATTAAATTTTTCATTTTTTTTAATCCCGATTATTTCGTTTTTCCATTGCTTCCATTTGATCCATTTCCTTTAGGTCCAATCCCACCAGACCCTCCTTTACCTCCTCCTCCAGGACCATTGCCCCCATTCCCACCGTTTCCACCGGTACCTTTTTGGCTGTTCCCTCCATTCCCTCCATCACCACCTTTTCCAGAGGAACTGTTTCCACCGTTACCTCCATCACCACCTCGGCCAGAAGTGCTATCGCCTCCACGCCCCCCATTTCCTCCAACGGAGTGGAGATTAACCGACCAGACCAATAAGAATACAACTAAAGCCGAAAACGGGGTTCTAAAAAATGTTTTTCTCATCAAATTGATACGCCGGAGACCTCTCGCTTTAGAGGGTAAGGGCGTGCTCCTTTTGTAATTTTAAAGAATGCCGGTCTTTCCCGGCTGCCAGCCTGTAAGGGCCTTGTAATGAAATAGAGATGAGATTCCCTATTTTCGCCCCTCGACAATGTTGTTTACTGATACTTGCTCTTATCCGTTTCGCGCTTACTCTGTTGTTTGTCTGCAACCAGAGATTGGAACTGAGAAAGGATCTCAAGGTAGGTCTTTGGTTTGATATACAACATTGAGTCTTCAATCGCTTGTCAATTTCTGAGCCTAGGTAGTGTAACTCAGGCACGTTAGTTATCCAACATGCTTCCTACTTAGGGAGGGGGTAGTAGACCTCTATCCAGCATTGCCACCATCGCCGCCGTTTCCACCGTTAGAAGTGCCAAAACCTCCGTTCCCCCCGTCTCCTCCGTCGCCGCCATTTGCACCGTTTCCCCCATTACCGCCGTTGCCTCCATTACCAACTGCTGGAGCACCATTCCCTCCATCTCCTCCAGTACCTGCTTGTAATCCAGTTGATATGAAAAACAAAGGAATCATTGCTAGTAATCCGATTTTTTTTAATTTCATGTTCATCTCCTAAAAAAAATTTGGTTTTTAACTTTATTACGGTGCTCGCGATCCGCAAGCGTTACCTTGTAATGTTGTTTTTTATAAATGGTTAATTATTTTCTGTATAGTCGTAGAAATTATTTAGTTTTTTTTGCATATAAAGTATCTCAGCAGAAAAATTGGCGAATGAAATTTAAGGATTTTTATATGCCTTTGATAGAGGGGAAAGTAGAGGTGTATTTTTTTACTCAATGCATTGAGCAGGAATAATGCAGAGAGCAAGTAGAAACTGTAAATAACAAATAAATCTGAAAAAGCATATGCCTACTGTTTTAATAACCTCGGCAACTGAAACTCTGGTCGCGCCAAGCGGACAAAACAATCGAAATACAGATCTAGGTCTTCCAGCGATGTTTTGTATTGATCGCTGCCCAGGGCTGCGGCAGCAAAAAGCTCCCGAACCCGAAGAATTTCTCGTAAACGCCCCAGTCCATCGAGGATCTTCGACCGTAAGGTAGAATAAGTCCAAAGGTCGGGTTACAGCTCCCCAATAACGTTCCTGATTGCCTCTGGCCTTAATGGCTCGGCTGACTTCGCTCCCAATATTGGCCATCTGCTCCTCAGGCGAATACTTCGCCCAGCTCTCCTTTGCCGCTGTCAAGTGGTCTTGAGTCATGCTTGTTTCACATGTTAGAAAATTATTGGAACTCAATTCTAACATATCATTCTCATGCTATTTAGCCATCAGCTTGTTGGCCAATTCAGCATTCGTAGTCAGAGGGAGATCTTTGTAAATTCTTCTTTTTATTCGATGGAATCAAATCACTGGAAAGACATTAAATCTTAAGGCCAGCAGTCAATATTATCCCTTGTTTGCATTCGATTCAATGCTTCAGGAAGATAGAGTATTAGTTTACACTTAGATCTTCAGGTATCATAGAGAGTGTGGAATACTTTCCTCCCATATCTCTAAGAACCGTCTGCCAGATTTTCTCAGGGGGCGTTTCGAAGATGTATTTAGAGGAGCCGGGGTGAAGGAACCAGGCACCGGAAAAGAACTCTTTTTCGAGCTGCCCGGGTCCCCAGCCTGTATACCCGAAGCATAGTCTAATAAAGGGCCCTGATGCATCAGATACTGCTTGTTGCAGAAATTCGATATCACCACGTGAAGGAGCATCATCTGGTTGGGTTGGATGGTGCCACCGGCACGAACCTCGACATTGGGGTTTTCTAGACTCTTGATGTTGATGATCTCTTCGGGGAGATCGACATCAAGGGTTTTATTAAGGAGCAGGCCAAAGGAGCCCGCAGGGGAGTGCTCACAGAGGAGCACTACACTGCGGAAATAGATCCCATCGAGGTCAGGGCTTGCGATAAGAAGAGTTCCCTTAGTTAAAGTGGAATAAGGTAGCGGATCCATCTATTTTCCTTTTATGGTTTCTGTAGCGTAGTTTAGCTGCTCGTTATATAGGCGGAGGTTATCGGCTAATTCATCCACATCACGTAGAAGCTTTGCAAAGTCGTCGCGGAAATTTTCATTGCCGAGGATGTCTTCCCTTTCAGGGCT
>JAPLSW010000011.1 GCA_026398435.1 Chlamydiota bacterium
CCCTTTGGAGCCTTTCTCTTTGCCAGCTTTTGTTGAGGTGGAATAGGATCCCGTAGTGGTTGACATCATTCATTAAGGTGTCAGCTTTGCTTAAGATTGCTGTGACTCTCAGGTACATATCGTCATTTTTGATCAGCTTGCCAAGGGTTCCTTTGCCGGTTGCTAGGTCATCTGTTATGATATCGAGATTGGCACTTGCTACTTTGACATTCTTCATAATATCGCTTAAGTTGGTGAAGACCCCGTCTTTTTTCATGTCATCGATGACCCCATGGACCTGGTCCATGACAGCGGTAAATCCTTGGACCCCTTTTTGCACGTCGTGGATGATCCCTAAGTGGTTGAAATCGCCGATGGCAACGCTTGCCTCATGCATAGCGTCTCTAAAAGAAGTAACAGCTTGGGCGACAGTATCCCCATTTTTATCAAGCCACTGATTTAAATATTTAAATGTCCCTTCCATCTCATTGGCCAGATTTGATAGCTCGGTAAAGGCATTTTCAATGGGGTCGATAGATTGGGCGTAGATGGGTTGGTTGGTGATGAGTTTGGGGGTCACTCCCTTGGGAGGGGCTTTGGGAATGATCGCGATAGACTTTTCTCCAAGGAGTCCTGATGTCTGTATGGCTATCTCATCAGTGTTGTAGATGTTAACAGAAGAATCCNNNNTGTGGTTGCTTTCTGGCATCTAAAATCTCATCAACAGCTACGACCTCTCCGACAGGCTTACCTGCAAACATAACTTGCGTCCCAACACCAACCTTATTGATATTGGAAAAGCGAATGAGATATGTCTTCTTTCCATCACCGACTGAGGGTTTGAGAAAGAGTATTAGAGAAACAGTTAAAGCGCATGCGGCCAGAATAAAAAAACCAACTAGCATGTTCTTAGTTTGTTCGCCCATTGGGAGTCTCCTTGAAAGAACGGGGGTCTTTCGAAATGGTATTATGTAAAAACCGTATTAACGGATCATCAATTTTTAAGAAAGCATCAGGCTCTGCGATATGGGCGATCTTCCCATCGCGGATGAGTGCGAGCCGATCACCTACATAAAGAGCCGAAAACATGTCATGAGTTACAACGATGCTGGTAGCTTTTAGCTCTTTTTGTGTCTTCACAATAAGTTCATTGATCTGCATAGCGATGATGGGATCTAAACCGGTTGTTGGTTCGTCGTAGAGAATGAGAGAGGGTCGATATACGATAAGTCTTGCTAGAGCGGCCCTCTTTCTCATACCACCAGATAGCTCTGAGGGCATCTTTTTGTGTGTGCCGCCAAGACCTACCATTTCAAGGGCTTCTGTGACTTTATCTGCGATCTCTTTTTTGCTATAGTGTTTATCGGTTGTTGGATCTCCATGTTGATGGAGATAAAATCCGGTATTTTCTTCGACATTCATTGAGTCAAAAAGGGCGCCACCCTGAAATAGCATTCCCATGTGTTTAACTGCTTTATAGAGATCAGCTCCATGGATGTCGGATATTCTGACGTCATCGATGTCGATAGTTCCTGCATCGGGTTTTGTTATGCCGATCATATGTTTTAAAAGAACGCTCTTGCCGATACCTGAGGGCCCAAGGATAACAAGGGTCTCTCCGGTCTTTACTTCGAGATCCATCCCTGCGAGTACCTGCAGTTTATCATATCGTTTCCACAGATTCTGTATTTTAATCATGCAAAGAACCTCGTGATTTGCTCTTTGAGGATATTGAGCGCCATAGTGAGTAGGAAGTTGCTAAGAAGGATGCAGCAATAGGCTATAACCACGCTATTTGTCGTAGCGCGCCCCACGCCGGCCGCGCCGCCTGTTGTCACCATACCTCTATAGCAACAGATCGTCATGATAAGCATTCCAAAAACAAAGCCCTTAATGACTCCCGTGAAAAGATCGAAGGGTTGGATATGTGTCGGCATCGGATCAAAATACGAGTTTGGCGACATGCCAAAAAAATAGACAGCCATAAGATACCCTCCAAAGATCCCCATGACAATACTAAATATTGTAAGTAGAGGCATCATGATGGTACCGGCAAAAAATCTTGGTGCTAGCAGGTATCTATTGGGGTTAATTGCCATAGTCTTTAGGGCATCGATCTGTTCTGTAACGTTCATTGTTCCAAGTTCGGCGCACATCGACGCTCCAACTCTTCCTGTAAGCATAAATGCGGTAAGAACAGGTCCAAGTTCTGTCATCATAGCTTTAGCAACCATAAGACCTGTAACGCCGGCTAGCCCCTTATCAGATAACTGGTAGAAGGATTGGGCTGCAAGCACCATACCTGTTGAAAATCCTGTGATAGCAACAACTGGAAGTGAGGCGACGCCCACTTCATACAGTTGCTGAAAAATAAGTGTAATTGAGGGGGGGCGGGTGCATGCAGCCTTGACCGTATCGATGATAAGACGGGTGTATTCACCGGTTGCTACGATGAATTGGAGCTTTTTAGAAAGCAGGGTCAAAAGTGTAGGTTTCTTATTCTCTATAACTTGCATCGTACCGACTGAATATTTTTAGACTCTAAAGCCGGATTGTAGATAATTACTTGTTTAGGGTCAAACAAGAATAGGGGATAACTTAAATGCGAGAGATTATTACCTATGAGAAAAGATGGAGATTTTAGACGGAGTTGAATTTCTACATCCTTCTATGTCGTTAATAATAAGCTGTTTGTGTTGTACTTGGAATGCGATCCGTGTTTTTCATTCAAAAGTATGGATTGCATTCCATGTTTTTCTGTGATATATATGGAGTATAATCCATAAGTCAAGCCAGGTGCCCTATGTTTGAGAAGTTAGTAGAGATCAGCCGTGAGTTTTTAAAGAATAAAAATTCCCCTTATAAAAGGTATCTAATTCGAACCACTGACTTCAGTCATAGAGTGTCTGTGGTAGTCGGACAACGTGGTGTTGGAAAAACAACCATGATTGTTCAATACCTATTGGATAAGGTGAAAGGGGATAGGTTTGATGATAGGATTCTTTATGTACAAGCCGACCATTTTTTAATGGGGGATACATCTCTTTATGAGATAGCAGATAAGTTTCAATTATCCGGGGGAAAGTGGCTCGCTATCGATGAAGTGCACAAATATTCGAACTGGGCACAGGAACTTAAGAGTATTTACGATACGTTCCCAGTCCTGACTTTAATAGTATCAGGCAGTTCCGCTCTTGAGATCTATAAAGGGACTCATGATCTTGTCAGGCGCTCTGTATGCTATTACATGGCAGGGATGTCCTTTCGGGAATATTTAGAATTATCTTTAGGCGTAGAGTTGAAATCGTGGAAAATTGAAGAGCTATGTAAAAATAATGAAAGAATAGCGGCTTCTATCATTGAAGTTATAGAGGGACATGCAAAAAAGATCCTTCCTTTATTTCATTCTTATTTAAAAGTCGGCTACTACCCTTATTTTTTTGAGCTAAGAAACGAAGACATTTTTAAAATGACGTTAGAGCAGAATCTTCATATGACCATTGAAGCAGATTTGGCCGCAATCTATCCTCATCTCACAGGAGTAACGATTAAGAAGATCAAGCAGCTTTTGATTTTCATAGCTAATACTGTTCCTTTTATTCCCAATTGGGAAAAGATCAAGAGCGCTCTGGAAATTGGAGACGTACGTACATTAAAAATGTATTTTGAGCACCTAGAGGATGCCGGCCTTATTAAAAGTATTACGAAAGCTTCAAAGAAATTTAGCCGGATTGAATCTCCTGATAAGGTGTTTCTTAATAATTCAAATCAGCTTTTTGCTATATCCTTAAAGCCTGAAATAGGGACTGTTCGAGAGACTTTTTTCCTTTCAATGCTATCGCAAAATCATACTGTAACTCTTCCTCTGGATGGAGATTTCTTGGTTAACGATGAATATCTATTTGAAGTAGGTGGAAGAAATAAGACCTTTAAGCAGATTAAAGAGAGTAAAAAGGGGTATCTGGCCTGTGATGATATAGAATTGGGAATGGGAACTAAAATCCCTTTGTGGCTGTTTGGGTTTTTGTACTGAAAAAATTCTTAAATTTGCAGCCAATTATCGCAACACTGTTGCGACAATTGGCTGCCGATACTTAGCTCGTAAGACGAGCCTTCGCACTTTGGATCCCCTGGATCGCTTGGATCATTTGGGAATAGGAAGAGCTTCTATTTCCATCTTCTTGTTGAAGACGGGCAAGATCGCATCTTTCAGCAAGAGACTTCTTAGATTGGTCTGCAATGGTTTTACCTTTGGCAACAGTTGCAAGTCCATTACCAAGAGCTTCAGTTCCTACGGAGAAGGCTTTAAGAATCTCTTTAACATTAGCAGCAGTCATACCGCGTATTGGAGTATTAATAGCTGCCCCTGTAATACCGGCAGCTCCCCCTAGGACGCCTGCGGGGTCTTGCACTTTTTGAATTTGTTGTTGAGTAAGCGCTCTTCCCGAGTCGTTTACCGTATTTAACAAATTAGTGAACTGGCTCAGTTCTGTAAATAATGCGCGCATTGACATGAGTCAACCTCCCTTTAGGCTTGTATGCGAGATTTTTTTAAAGCTTGAGTGGAAAGGTCTATGACCTGTTCCGCTGATTGCTGTATGCTTTCTAAAATTTTAACCGTCTGACGCATTAGCGAGGAGTTTCTTTCGAACTTTACTCTGGTAAGCGTTGTTTCTGTGGCGATTTTTGTAAGGTCGGCCTCTGTCCAGAGGACTTGACCCTCAGAGACTCCCTTACCGACGGTTGTTACGCCATGGTAAATGCCAGCTGATGCTTGCAGGACTGTGATCGCTTGGCCCGCAACATTGAGCGCTGTATAAAGAGCTGTAGCTACAGAGCCACCAATACCCAGGACTGCCGCAACAAGTCCCACGCCAAGGGGCATGTAAAAGGCGATGTTATTTTGAGTCTCTTTATCATCAGATAATAGTTTTGCAACAGAGACCCAAGTTCCGGTTTCACGCATCGCAAAATTGGTGAGAGTAAGTATCCCGGCCGCGATCATCACTCCGCCGATTACAGCGCCAGCGCCGGTTGCTACTAGAGTTATACCAAGGACCGTTGAGATAGCGGCTAAGATGCATTCACCGATCTTTTGGAGAAAACTCCAAAATTCACTTGATTGCGCATTTTGTGCCGCTTCTTTGAGCTTTTCGATGTTTTCCAAAGATAGCTTTTTAAGTTTTTCACTTCCTAGGGATAGGCTTGTTGTAAAGGAAGTTATAAGACTTTCACCGCTTGCATGGAGTTCATCAAGTGTATGGATCAAAGCGCATTCGCTATAGGTTACTCGGGAAGGGTGTTTGAGTTTTGGAGGGGAAAATAAAGGTGTCGGGAGTGGTTGAAAGTTAGCAGTTGTTAAAGCACCTGCGGAAGTGGTTTTTTGCTTAGGAGCTGGCACATGGGAGGTCGTTACTGCATCAACTGTTGGAGTGCTAAGTGATGGTCTTTTATAGATTGCAAGACCATCAGATAGAGGTTCTGCATGTGATATAGTATCAAGTAGAGAAGGTGCTATTCTTAAAGATTCAGAACTTACCATTAGTGCACTTCCCTTAAGCATAGCTCTTGTAAAAGGTTGATTTTTGCTAAAAGAGGGTCTTCCTCTTTGCAGAGTTTTTTGGCAAGAGACAGAGCTTTTAGTGCCTCTTCCCTTTGGTTATCAGAAAATAAACACTCTGCTGCATGGAAGTGTGACTCTGGATCTTCTTCGTTAAGAAGAGAGCAAAGAGCCCATGCATGAAGGGATGGTTCCCACATGCTTTGCATCTGATAGCTTCCCGCAAGTCCCTTCCAGTACATGATCTCATAAGGGTCAGAAAGAGTTAGCTGTATAAAAAGATCTGTAGCCTTTGGGTAATTCCCTTGGGTGTACAGGTGATATGCAGAGGTATAGATCCGTTCTAGCTCATCTTGAGAATAAGTCTTAAGATGAGAGGTCGCCTCTTTCGCTTCTGCAATCATTTCTAGAACTGCATCTTTCATTGTCATGAAATTATTGCCCCGTTCTTCTTTGGATAGATTGGATGCCTGCAATGATATCTTCACAAGATTTGCGCGCAATTTCTGCTATAGAATGCATATCTTGGTATTGCTGTTGGATGTACATCGTAATCTGGTTGACTTCTTGACCGATGATTTTTACTTGGTCATTGAGTCCCTGGAGTGCAATATCGATTGTTCTCTCATCATTCCAATCGTATTGATGGGGAGGGAGTATACTTTGTCCTGTCTGTGGATCTTTGTTGTCTTCGCGTATACGGTCGATGAGGTCCATGTACTCCGGCTCTCCATTGAAATTCGCTTTGCCACTGGCTTTTCGCTCAGTCATTGCGCTAATGAGTTTGGAGATGTCTTTAAGACGTCCATTTTGTGTTTGCAGCTGAAGTAGAAGATCTTCTTTTCTTACGTTGTTGAGATTTTCAACCGAAAGGTAAAGCTCTACATTAATTCTACCTAGATTGTATCCAAAATTTGCGACTTCTGACATAGTACAGTTCTCCTTTTGAAGGTGGGTATTGTATGAGCCCCATGTGCCTTCCACCATAACAGATATGCGACCTTTAATGCAATCTTTACAATTACGTAATTATTTGTTTAAAAAAGTAATTACTTATTAACAAAATACTAAGAAAAAAGAGATAATTGGGGGATTGAAGATCAGTTATTTAGGAGACTGCATGCAAACCACATCCCATCCTACATGGATAGAGATAGATCTCGCTCAGTTTAAGAAAAATATTTCCTTGATAAAGAAGTTTGTATTTCCCGCAAAATTCTGTTTGCCGGTGAAGGCAAACGCCTATGGGCATGGGCTTTGTCCTATCGGCAAAGCCGCTGAAGAAGTGGGTGTTGACTACCTTGCTGTGGCCCATCTTAAAGAGGGGATAGAACTCAGAAATGCAGGGGTGACAATCCCCATACTGGTGCTTGGAGCAATCCATGAGGAGCAGATCGATGACTTAATCCACTATGACCTAGAGTTTACCATTAGCTCCAAATTCAAAGCAGACCTAGTAGCTTCTGTTTGTAAACAAAAAGGGGTGCAATGCAAGGTACATATTGAGGTCGATACCGGGATGCAAAGAACAGGGGTCAGACCGTTAACAGCCGTAGATCTTTTTTCCCATCTACTCTCTTTTGGTTGTTTTAACATTAAGGGGATTTATTCCCATTTAGCAACGGGTGATATCCCAAATGATCCTCATGCAGAGAAACAGATCGAGGATTTTACCTCTTTAGTAAGCGGAGATCCATTTGAGGGTGATCCCATACTTAAGCATTTAGCCAATTCAGGTGGAGTCCTTTTTTATCCTAACTCCCATATGGATATGGTAAGACCTTCTCTTCTTTGCTTTGGGTATAAGCCGGAGAATATTCCTAAAGAACTACTGGAGATAAAGCCCTGCTTTTCTCTGAAAACAAAGATTTCTTACTTTAAGGTGGTAGCGGGTGGTCAGGGGATCAGCTACAATAGAAAATATATCACAGGAAAACAAACACGTATTATCACGATACCTATCGGATATGGAGATGGTTTGAAAAGGGGACTTTCTGGCAAAGCCACTGTTTTGCTACGAGGAAAAAAATATCCGATCGTAGGAACCATTTGTATGGATAGCTGCATGGTAGATATAGGGGATAGTGAAGCGTATGTGGGAGAGGAAGTGGTACTCATTGGAGCGCAGGGGGATGAAGAAATCACCCTAATGCAACTGGCGGGTCTCTGTGATACAATTCCCTATGAAGTACTTTGTTTCTTTAACGAAAGGATCCCAAGGATGTATAAGGATATTTAGATTTTTTACGTGGAAAAAATTTATGAAAAGATGGATCCAAACAGTTGTTTTAGCCTCTACTCTAGCGCCTTTTGTTTTATGTTCTTCGGAAAAGCCGAGGGGGCCCAAGAGATCACCTGCCCATACCATCAATAGGGAAGTGGAGATTCAGTCACTAGATTCAGGTGTAGTACCAAGTGATAGGACCACTCTTACTGGGGATTGGAATGGGGCTCGCACCAAGCTTTTAGATGATGGTGTGAACCTAAGCGCGTATTATGCTAATGACTGCCAGGGCAACCCTGTAGGGGGCGAGAAAAGGGGATTTGCCAATGCGGCTACATTTGAGGTAGACCTCTTTCTAGATCTGTATAAGATCGCAAAGGTCCCAGGGCTCGGATTTTTTAGCTCCTTTGTCTATCGCTTTGGTACCAACCTTTCCGAAAAAAGCATAGGGAATGAATTTAACGTCGCCCAGGTGTATGGGGGGGAATCTTATAGACTCAATGAGCTGTATTTTAGAGAGTCCCTTTTTGATGAGCGTTTTGTTTTTAAAGCAGGAAGGCTCAACCCCGGCAATGACTTTATCGCTTCTCCCTTATATTCCGTTTTTGTCAGTAATGCTTTTCAGAGCAATCCTGTAGCAATCACAATAAACAGAATTTTTTCAGAAGATCCCTTTGCTGCATGGGGCTCATTTTTAAAATTCGTTCCCTATG
>JAPLSW010000072.1:0-21598 GCA_026398435.1 Chlamydiota bacterium
ACTTGCATGCCTCATCCACGCTGTCAGCATTCAATCTGAACCAAGATCAAATTCTCAATCAAAAAAAATCTTGAATTGTTCTTACTCATTGACATTTTTCGGAGCTCAACCGTAGTTGAGCTTCCGCACAAACTTCTCACTCTTAATTCGTCATTTCTCTTCTACTGTCAAAACAACTTAAGTGCGCTTTATCAGCTTCACTATTTCTTCACTTCGACTTTTCTTTCGATCATCGTCATCAAGAAGGCAATAACATACAAAAATGCATAGATTTATGGCAAATCTTTTTCCATTTTTTTTTGCAGAAGTCTCTTTTGACCCCCTAGTTTCCATAGGGAAAATGACCTTTTTTATTTTTTCTGATTTTTATAAGACGACCAGGAAATTTCATGACTCATTAAGGGTTAAGGGGCCTTTATGCCCCCTTAACCCTCACATTCAATTAATAAATTTACTCCAGCTGCCATAGCGCTGGTTAACTTTCCCCTTAATTAGGGAAAGGACAAATACTAAAATGGCGCAAACAGAATTGCTCAAAATAAATAATAGACACGGCTACTAGAATGGGGCCGGCGATATAAACACTGTAACTTACAATACCAGTTATCTGTAAAAGGGAGGGGCTCAACATAAGCCAGACTCCAAGGGCCGCAGTTAGTGCCAGGTTCCTCGGAGCACTTATTCCCCAAGAATCTTTAATAGGATTCTTGGCCTCTATAGCTCTTGCCCCTTTCCAAAATACCGGCCAGAAAACCCCACAGCTCTTCTTCGTTTCTATGAGGAATTGCAGGGTTGCAACTACCTCACTAATAGTGAGCATTATCATGACAAGCATACAGGAAGCAATCACTAGGCATAATCCACACCAAGCTCCCACAACAATCGGCTGAAGAACTATCAATACAATACTTACAAGTCCCGCAGGAACTACTAGAATTCCAAATAAGATGACAAGCCAGGGCATAGTGCGCCATCTTTGCGAATTCCCCTGGAATCCTAAAAAGGCTTCTAGTGAATAAGCAAAGGCTCCAAGTCCCGCATCGGACACAGGAAAAAAATCTGCAACATGTGAAGTTAATACCTGCACAGTTTCTGAACCAAAGAAAGGATCCCAAACATTTTGGATATACCCAAGCTGATAGGCGGAAAGATACCGAGATAGAAACCAGCATAGCATTGCGAGAAAAATCGTACAGGTTCTCGGTCCCCATCCGGAAGGATTAAAAGACCATCCAGGGGGAGCTGCCCCAAGCGGCTCTTCCGGCCTTCCCTGCATACCGGGATACCGAAAAGCACAAAATAAAACAATCATACCTACAAGGGTATCATTTAAAAAAGCTATTGGTTCAAGAGCCCAGAATACAAGAGGAGCCACACTTAGCCAGAGTCCTATTATAAGAAAAATAGGGACTTGTCCTCTTGAAGAAACCATTGCTGCAATAAAGCCTAAAATTACAAGTAAGACACCAGTAATTTGATCATTTAAGATCATTATACCGTCATTATATCCAAAGGTCACTGGAGCCGCTAGCAGCCATAATCCAATAGCTGCAAAGAAAAAACTAATTTGGCGGGAAGTCATGACTCCCCTCTTGCAACCTTTTCACTTGGTTTTAACTTATTTTCATCATACCAAGCTAAGGGTTCTGCTTTAAGCTGCTCTATCCACACAGGAATGCTATCGATAACCTTGTGTTTAGGCTGCCAATTTAACACTTTTTTAGCTCTTGAGATATCGAGCTCATAATGATCATCCGCAAGTTCGATCATCCACGGCTTGATAAAGGTTTTTTTGAAAAAGGGAAGACGATCTTGGCACCAAGCACCTATCTTTGCAATCGGCTTAGGGAGAGACCAGGTCTTCCAATCTATACCATTGATGTTTTTAGCTATGGTCTTTTGGAGCATATCATAACTATAAGTCTCCGGCTCTCCGATCATTAGGACAAGTTCATGAGGAAGCTGCTTTCTTTTTTGGACAGTAAGCCATAAGGCCTCTACAAGATCATCCATATGCAAAAAGGAAGCTCCGTGACTTACATCACCGGCAAATACATGTGCCTCAAGCTGATTCTCATAAATTCTTTGAATTTGGTTCGAAAGAGGGATCGAATGGCACCTGTCATCGTAAACACCAGAAATCCTCATGATAACGGTCGGAATATCCCCTTGCATCCGATGAATAAGATCTTCAGTGAGCACCTTTGATTTTGGGTAATTCCATTTAGGAATTACCGGAGAATTTTCATCGATTTTTTGTCCGGGAAGGCAGGGCTCATGAACAAGCATAGTACTTGAAAAAATGAACTGTCCTACTTCAAAATTGTATTTTCTAAGTCCCTTAAAAAGCTTTTCTGTTCCTTCGACGGTGATTCTCTGATAATTATGCCATCCTCCACCGGAGAAATTATAGTACGCGGCTAAATGGATAACCGAAGCTATTTTATTCCCATAACGATCAAGAAGTTGTTTAAGTCCCTCATCCAAACTTTCTTCCGAGGCCATATCAACGCCGATAAGATCTATCCCTGGAAGATGCCCCGTTAAAAATACATCAAAACCTACTATATTGTATTCCTCTACAAAGCGTTCTGCCGCTCTAAATCCAATCCTGCCACTTGCACCTGTAATAAGAATAACTTCTTTCTTAGCCGCCATACACCCACTCATTTTAATTATTAAATATACACTTATCATTTAATTAAAATAATTGCAATGCATTATTAATTATAAAAAAGACCCAGCAATAAATTGCTAGGCCTTTTTTGTAATATAACAGGAAGTAATTTTACGGAGCGATTTCTTCAACCGGCTTCTTGTTCTGGTTGAGAACCCCCGCTGTAACACAAAAACGCATCCCCTCTTCGACAGTCATATCGATCCGTTTCACCTTCGAGCGGGAAACGATTACGGTATGACCACCAATCTGGTAACTTAAGGGCAAAAATACAGCGATATCATCATCCCCTCCCATTCCCGCAGGGAGCTCTTTAAAAGACTCTCTAGTAACGAGCCCTACAAGCTTGACTCCTAGAATATCTATCAGGACAACGCCACCTTGGTTTTGCTTTTCTTTAGAGCGAAAATAGCTCATCAGTTCACCGATAGAATTATAAAGAGTTTTAACAAGAGGAATCTTTTTTAAAAGAAGCTCTGCATAAGAAGAGAGTTTCTGAACAATCCAATTATTGATGATCGAGCCGATCAAACAAATAAAGAACAGAGCCACAATAATGCCCATGCCCCGGAAGTAGTACTGATCACCAATCACGGCTTTGATGGGGACGCTAAATATCCCCTCTAATGTGGTGAAAAGCCACTGAATAAGGGCAATAGTTGCCGCAAGCGGCGCTATTGCGATAAGACCTCTTTTAAATATTTTTGCAAGCATGGGATGAGTCCTTTCTTCTCAATCTAACATAAGGGTGTATATTCCCTACCATGTAAAAATGTATATTGAAAAGTTTCAAGGTAGCGTCTGTGAAGGGATTTTTCGGGAAAAACCCCTTCAGCTTCTAGTTCTTTTGAGGTATATCCACTAAAGATCTCTATTATGATGATCTTCTTATCCTCGGAATCAACAGTAAAGAGGAATCTCCACGTCTTATAGGCCAGCACATACTTATTTTCTTGCAAAAACCGAATTCTATTATAATGATTAGGTCCTGAAAAAAATTGTAGAGACTGGAAAGCATCTCCCTTGAAAACCACCTGCTCTTTATGAAGATACTCTCTTTGGTGCAGGGCTTGCTCACTCCACTCCACACAGTGCTCGTTTTGGGCTATTTCATCGACCCAGCCGGCTTTAGAATGGGGAAAGCTATCGCAATAGGGGATATAAGGTTTGATATCGAAGATAGGGGTTTGGTGGATGAGATCGGCCCCTGCGATGATGAGCCTTCGCTTTTGGATAGCTATGAGCCTTACGCAGGACATTCCGATCGGACTTGGCCTATGGGGAGATCTAGTTGCAAAAACCCCTACCTTCTCCTTAGATCTTGTGGGAAGAATTTTGGGGCTCCAGCCCTTAGCTTCATGAAAAGCAAATACGATCCATATCCTCTCAAAATCCTCTATGCCTTCAAGTGCCTGCTCAAAGTTTTTTCCTCCTTCGAGCTGGATATATCCAATACTTCCCTCATTTTCCGGCTGGCGCGGCAGTTCATACTTCTTTAAGGGAGTAGAATGAAACACGCCTATCGGATCTAGAAGAAGGGAATTATTCACTGCACATACGACCTTTGCCAGTAGGGATGGGAAAGATCTTTTTCGTATTGCCCAGATTTTTCATTAAAGAGTTTTACAGGTTCAATATTTTCCCCGTATCTTAGCTGAAGATATTCTTTCGTCTTGGCTGGCACAAAAACCTCTATTCCATCAAATGTGGCTTTTTTTAGGGGAAAGACTACATCAAACGGGGTCTCAATGGCAAACCTTCTCTCACGAACCTTCCAAGACTCTGGCAAAAAGACGCAATCTATATTTGAAACAATAGAAGAAATCATCTGATTTTTTTCATCGATTCCAAAATGATAAATATCTATGAGTGTGCCAGTTGCCTTCACATAGACCTTTAGATAGGTCATTGCCTTGTCCCTACTTGACCAATCTTGGACTACATAGAGATCTGGATCAAGAGCGCTCGTTAAAACATTTTTTACATTCGCAAAATCGGGCTGAAGGATGGCCAGATCTATATCCCAATCCCAAGGGATGATCCCCCCGTAGCGATAGGTTCCAAGGCATGTGCCACAATCGGCCCAAAACATGATCTTATTATCAGATAGGGCTTTCACCACATCACGGAGAGCTTCCTTTTCCAGCTGCAATATATTTTCTTCACCGGGACGTCTTTTGTGATAGGAAGGGTTAATCATTTCAGCGCTTGCAAGCTCTGAGGAAATAATCCCTAGAGACTTATAGTACTCGGTTTTAGGATCTACCTTGCCGGAGTATCTTGCCTGAGCAATTTTTTCCTGCCGTCTCCGTGTATCAGAAGAAAGGTAAGACAGGCCCTTCATAACACTCCCGACAGTCAGACAGGCAGGCAATGCGACGTACGCAAGTGCTGTTTTTTCCCACATATTTTTATCACGATAATCAAACCGTTGCTTTAAAGAGTAGACCGCAACTTCATGACCATCTTCCCACTGAATCGTATTTGAAGCTTTGCTTCCCGCAAGCAGATACTGAATGGGGGCAAGTACAATATTTGCCCCTTTTTCAAGTCCCGCTGCATCCTCTGCAGCCACATTGAAAAAAGAAGATCCGCAAAGAAGATGGTAACATTGAACAAGGGGCATGCCAAAATGCATAGTCCATAGGGCAAAAGAGTCCCAATAAGTAGAAAGGTTCATAAAGTTTCCTTATGGTGCAGATGTTTTCTTTTTAAATAGATCCATAAACTGATCCCCAAAAGAGCCGTAATGGGAATGATGATCGGATAAAGATATGCTGAGACAACAGAAAGACCAAGTGCTAGAGCTCCGAGTAGAATACCCACAAAAACCAAAGTGATTTCCATGTAAATACCCGCGAGGTAGGTCGTTAAGGCAAGCAGCATAAGTACAGAAATACTTGAAAGAAACCGTCCAATGATCCCCACCTCAACCATAATAGAGATTACGATGACGGCAAGAAATAACCCCATCCAATGAAAGATCTCGTGCCATATCGTTCCCAAAAAGGACACCTGCTCCCTTTTCCTCAAGTAGCAGTGGAGCCCAATGCTTAACAGCGCAAAGACCACACATAGGCATCTCCAATAGTACCATGCCCCGTCCTGTTTAATCTCAGTTACAATCAATCCCAAAAAGGAAAGAATAAGCATGAGGATGCCTACATAGAGTCGCGCCTTCCAATGATGAAAAGGAGGAAATATTTTTTTTGCATTATCCATAGAAATTACAGAGTCCTTTAAGCCGGAAAGTTCAAAGTAATGCAAGCGGCCGATATTGTCAATATGGGGCCTTTAATCCTGTATCACAAATTTTTTTTTTGGAAAAAACCTCGCAACCCTGTAGGTTGTTACTAATGCCACTTCTTATTTTGAGGTTTTCATGTCTTTGTTTTACTATGTATGCTGCGCAGCTCTACTTACATCCCCTCTTTTTTCTGAGAACACCTTAGAATATACGTCGGCAACCAACGGAAAAAATGTAAGCACCGACTGGTCCGTTAAAAGCGAGCCGGACCACCTGGCAATTACAGGAAAAACCTCTGATGGTAGCACGGCAGAACTCCAAACCTCTAACTCCTATCAACTTGAAATTTTCAAACAAAATGACCCCATTAAGGGATATGATCTTATCGCTTCTCGAAAAGGAAATACTCTCACCATAACAGGCCTTGTAAAACAAGATCGAAAAACAAAAGTCTATGATATAGGTGGGACCCCTTGGGTGCAGGAATTTGCTTTTGGCTTCCGCGACTTTTTGAAAAAAAAAGAGACCGAATACAAATTTGAAATCCTCCACCCCAAAGATTTTGATATTCATGACATGATTGCAACCAAAGAATATGTAGAGGATTTGACAATCAATGGAAAAGCCTACAAGGCGCAAAAACTAAAGATCACACTACAGGGATTTAAGAAACGCTTTTGGAAAGCGGAAGTTTGGTACGACTTAGAAACACTCCAGCTACTACGCTACAAAGCCAATGAAGGTCCAGGAACTCCGGTTACAGAAACTATACTAATCGGTTCTTCTTGAATATCACCTATATAGCAAAAATACTTATCCTCATTGGCGCTGTGATAATACTTGCAGGATTTTTTTTGTGGATGATGGGAAAAATCGATATTAACTGGGGAAAACTGCCCGGTGACATCAATACCGAAGGATCCAAGGGATCCTTTCACTTTCCCTTAATGACATCGATAATCGTCAGCCTCGTGTTAACTGTACTTATTAATCTAGTCTTATGGATTGTCAGAAAAGGATCCTAAGAAGGATTCTTTTCCAATTGATCTAATCTATCACAGATCCTTTTAGCTTCTACTTCATCAATTAAGACAAACTTTTTAAATTCCTGCTCGTACCCGTAGATATCTCCTTTACCAATATCAAAGTACCAACCATGGACTTGCAAATCCCCTTTCTTGATCCGTTTTTTGACAAGAGGATATCCCTTTATATGTTCGATCTGCTGGATAATATTCATTTGAGCCACCTTATTGTGTAAGGAGAGCTCTGCATCGAATATCAGAGGGGCTTTCGATGGATCAATCGGACAGTCATAGTTACTTAACCACGTCTTTAAAAAGGGGTCTTCGATCTTATCGATCCCTGTAACCATGGCTTTCATGGCAGCGCATTCTGAATGCCCACAAACAATGATGTTATTAATAGGGAGATTTGTAAGAGAAAATTCAATAGCTGCAGCTTCGGCAGTTCCAAGGCATGCAGAGGAAATGGTAAAGGGAGGAATCATATTGCCTATATTTCTTATTACAAAAAGATCTCCGGGATTAGTAGAAGCAAATAAGTTAGGAACCACCCGGCTATCAGAACAAGCAATGAACAAAGTATCCGGAAACTGCCCTAGTGCTAGATGGGAAAAATTTTCAACATAATGAGAGTGATACTTTTCTCTGAAATCTAATATCCCCTTAAGTAACTTTCTCATAATCGACCCTTTTAAATAAAAAAATGGATCATAGCATACTACTGGATAGTTTTTCCATGTTTTTGCATGGATCTATACTTAGCAAAAAGTGGTTTATGAATTTCGGAGATTTTTTGGTACTGCTCCTCTGTTATGAGCATATGGTCCGGATTTAAAAAATCATTAAACCAGGGCCTAGTATAGGCCATATAAAGTAAGGGCCTTACCTCATCCGAATGGTTGGATCCTCCCGCATGAAGGGTCCTATAATCCCAAAAATAGCAACTCCCCATAGCTCATATAGTCTATGGGATCCTGACCAGGCTTTAGTCGGGCCATTTATTACGTCAATGTCAATGAGTGGTACGCCCATCGTAATAGCAAAAGGGGGAACGGCGCAATTAGAGGCCACATCGTCATCAAAAAGAGGCAAATAATCTGCATGAATATGTTGATCCATCGCTCCAGGTAGTGAGGTTACAGATCCGAGAGAACTTAACACCATCTTGGGACCAAGGAAGGATTGTAGTAGGGGGGTTAAGAAGACATTGGCATATAGACACGGATCATTAAAGGGACCTTTAAGCTCTATCGGAACGATGTAGCGCATATGGCTCACCTGTGCTCCGACTCCAAGATCTCCCTCTTTGGTAAAATCAAGTCCTTTAAGATACTCCCGGGCAAGGCTCTGAATGAATTCCTTGGGAAATACATTTTCTACTTTTAAAAAGCCGTGCTCTAAAAAAAGGGCTTTAGCCCTTTCTATTGTGCAGGGCTTTATCTGCTGGGTCTCTAGCTCCTCATCGGATAGAGCTATACACACTTCTATTTCCCCTCTTCGCATATCCCACCTACTATTTTTGTATGATCTCATTCCAAGATTTAGTATCAAATTTAACTTCGATAGTCGGTTTCAGAGTGTTTTTAAAAACCCATAGGGTAATCATCATGGTAAGTATACTCCAAACCACAAAAAAGGCAATTTTAGCTCCATATTCGATAGCAGAAGGACCCTGCTTTCTAAAGGCAAAATAGCCAAAAAACACAGAGAGCACTAGTAAAACACCTATAGCTATAATCATAAAATCCCCCTAGGAAAACCCCTCTTGTATTGTAAATATTTTTTTTAATCAAGCTTAAGGTTAAAAAGAAAGAACCCGCTATGCTATAGTTCTACCATGAGCACATTACTTAGCATACAATCTCTTAGCAAAAGCTACGGACCACAAATTCTTTTTGACGACCTTTCCTTCTCCATATCTGCCGGAGATAGAATAGGACTCTTAGGACCCAATGGTGCTGGCAAATCCACCTTAGTGAAAATTCTTATCGGCCAAGATACAGCCGATGAAGGGACCATCTCCAAAAGACAAGGGCTGAAAATAGGCTATGCGAGCCAGTCCCCTTCTTTTCCTTCTATGTCTGTCGAAGATGCCGCTGTCATAGATTTCCCGGAATCTGAAAAAGAAGATGCCCTTATCCGGGCAAGAGTCCTTCTTAGCAAGGCTCTTTTTACCGATTTTTCCGCTGATAGCTCTAAACTTTCCGGCGGATGGAAAAAAAGACTCGATCTTGTACGAGCACTTACGTCGGAACCTGATGTTCTTTTACTCGATGAGCCGACAAACCACCTCGACCTTGAAGGGATTTTATGGCTAGAAAAATTCCTTATGAGAGAAAGAGTTCCTCTTCTTGTAGTAAGCCATGATAGATTTTTCCTGCAAAACCTCTGTAACCGTGTTTTTGAGCTGAACCGCTGCTATCCGGAAGGGATCTTTATTTCCGATGGGAATCTTGCTGACTTTTTAGAAAGAAAAGAAACCTTTTTGAAAGGACAGCTAGAGCAAGAAAGAAGTCTTCAGACGACACTTAGAGACGAAATTGAATGGCTGAGAAGATCACCTAAAGCGCGAACGACAAAATCCCGGTCCAGGATAGAAAGAGCTGAAAAGATGCTCGAAGAGCTTGCAAATCTCAAAGAACGAAATAAAAAGCCCACGGTCAAAATTAGCTTTTCCGCATCTGAAAGGGAAACAAGAAAACTGATCGCAGGTCACAATCTTGGGATAACCCTTGGCGGCAAGCCCCTTTTTCAAGGAGTTGATATCCTCCTATCTCCCGGTGTTAGACTCGGTATCGTTGGAAAAAACGGAACAGGAAAGACCACCCTATTAAAAATCTTAGCAGGCCAAGTTACCCCTGATATGGGCACGCTAAAATATGCTGATGACCTAAAACTCGTCTACTTTGACCAGCATAGAGAGCAGATACCCCTAGATCTTACCTTAAAAGAAGCCCTATGCGAAAATGGAGATACCGTCCGTTATCGAGGGCAAGATATCCATATCAACGGCTGGGCGAGCCGCTTTCTTTTCTCACCGGATCGACTGATGATACCAGTACGATGTTTATCTGGTGGAGAAAGAGCTAGGATCTTAATTGCCAAGCTTATGCTAAAACCGGCCGATGTCCTCTTTTTAGATGAACCGACAAATGACCTAGACATCCCCACACTTGAAGTAATGGAAGAGAATTTAAAGGAATTTGCCGGTGCCGTCGTTCTTATATCCCACGACAGATGTCTTATGGATAATATATGCACACAGATCTTAAGTCTTGGAGGTCCAGCGGACCCCCATTTTTACATGGGATATAAACAATGGCAACAGGCTCAAGTTGAAAGTGTAGCCGCCAAAGAATCCGCACGTAAAGCTGAAAAAGCAGCTGCCCCTCCCCGTCCCAAAAAGCTCCCCTATATGGAACAAAAAGAGCTAGATGGAATGCATAAAGCGATAGAATCTGCAGAAGAGGCCGTAAATCAGCTACAAAAATCCTCTGATGAAAATCAGGATCCCAAAAAGTCAGTTAATATCTACACAGAACTTGGCATTGCTCAAGAAAAACTTGAGAAGCTCTACAGCCGATGGCAAGAGCTTGAAAACAAAGCTAAAAATCTAGGGATTTAGGAAACTTCCAAAACAGAGATCTGCTGAAAATTTTACATTCTATTCTGCCCATTACACTTCTATTTCAAACAAGAATTAAAGCTAGATTCTGTATTTTCCTACACATTTAAATACTCAAAATGATACATGAGCTTTAAATCAAGTAAGGAGATTTTTATGAAAAATCGCAGAGTTATAGGGCTAATAGTAAGTCTTATCGGGATTACCCTCACTGCAGTAGCTTTATACGCAGCGAGCTATATTTCAGGAATTAAAGGTCTATTTCATACCCTTTCTATTTTCTCAGGCCACAATCCTGTAAGCGGATTTATTGGTGGGGAAATAAATAAACAAACCTCAGCCTACGACTCCTTAATAGCCGGCAGTTTTTGGGTAGGGATTCTACTTCTGGTTATAGGCATTGTAACGGTGATCATTTCTAAAAAGAAAAAAAGATAAATTCGCATCTACCTAGAAAGATTTTTTATTTATAAAAACTACTGACTAACCTAGAACTGCTAATGGAAATATTACACAAAACTATATCTACACAAATTGCTGAATATGTCAGATGCTGGGGAGGCCCAGCATCTATCACATTTCTCGACTCCGCATATCAATTCTTCTCCGATCCGGCAATCGATGGAGTTATCGGATATCGGGAGGAGTACAGCTGCGCTGTGGTAATGGGAGACCCCTTAACTACCCAAGAAAATAAAATCCCGTTAGCAAAAGCCTTTAAGGAGTTTTGTAAGCAGAAAAATCTACCTATCATCTATGTCACCGTATCTGAAAGTTTTGCTATAAAGGCATTTTCTGTAATAAGCGGATCTCTAATTGAAGTCGTTGATGAACTTATTTTAGATCCACAAAATGATCCAAAAATAGGATCTAAGGGAAGACTTCTTCGTGGCAAGGTTTCTCAAGGCATACGTTTTGGCTTAACAGCTCATGAATATACCTCTTACAATGAGCGTGTAGAAGAGGAGCTCGAAGAAGTGGGAAGATCCTGGCTAAAGGCTAGAGAAGGTCCTCAGATTTATTTAGCTCCAGTAAACCTATTTTCCTCACGCATTGGCAAACGCTATATCTACGCAAAATACCAAGATAAGATTATAGGGGTCATCCTTCTGCACCAGATCGAAGCGAGCCACGGATGGCTGCTTCAGCTATTACTCGCAACTCCCGATGCTCCTAATGGAACATCTGAATTTCTTGTCTCTTCAGTTATAGACATCTTAAAAGAAGAAGGCTGCCACTATCTAAGCTTTGGCTCTGCACAAAAGCCTGAGATTGGCCTCATTAAAGGGCTGAATAAAGCCTCAGTTTTTCTAGCTAGGCTGGGTTATAAAGCAGCTAAAAAAATCTTCCCCTTATACGGACGAAGAAAATACTGGGAAAAATTCTCTCCCTCTAAGGCCCCTTCCTACGTTCTCTTTGAAAATAGCCGGATCTCTTTCAAAGAAATAGGAGCTATCATGAAAGCTCTGAATGTGAAAATTTAAGAGTCTTCGGCTCAAAAGCAAAATTTACTCCCTTCTCAGGCTTTTCCATCGTAAAAAGAGCTAAAATCTCTTTAAATTCTAATGATATTAATTTTACATTTCCATAACTAACTTCATATAATGCATAATAATTAACATTAAAAAACAGGAATAGACCATGACAGCTATAACAACTGGCAAAGAGACAATATTTACATTAAATAGAAATAACGGCTTAGAAACCTTGACAAGTCTTCTGTCCCTTGAAGATAGAGGCAAGCTCAGAGCTTCTTGCAAAACTTTGAAGTCTGAAATACCAGATATCCCTGAGGAGGCCAAAGCATTTTTAGTCTTTGAATCCAAGATTCCTCTTATTGAAACCATTATTAGAAAGACTAGGGCATATCGTGACCAGACTCTTATGCAGAGGGGGCTAACTGTAGAGATGCGAACATATATGAGCCAGCCATTTTACATAATCTCGGCTGTTGGAGCGCCAGCCTTATCTCTACTTATAGGGGGGGACAGCGTAGAAAAACTTATTGTATATTCGATACCTCTAGTGCTATCTATTGCTTTTATAGGAGGAGCAAGTCTTATAGGCCGATGTCGAACGGAAATTAAGCAATCAGAATTAAGGCAGCTTTGGCAAGAGTATGGAAATCAACCAGCCCACCAAGATCTTTTCATAAGGGGACTGAGGTTAAGAGATCAATTAAGACAGCACCGAATACAAAATGGATACACTGCAGCAGGTGGTATGGATCGATACTTCCTCACACAAGGATTGGATAGCGCACTGGCTGAAATGCAGGTTCATAGGTAAGGAGTCAAACTTTAAGAACATTCGACACAAAAGCGAAAAGCAAAATCTACTGCTTTCTTAAGCTCGGCTGCAGTCTCTTCTGCATCAAATCCTGTGATCCAATCATCGGCAGCTAGGCTATTTGCGGTAACATAAAGAGAAAGACCAAAAACCTCTCTTTTTTTGCAAATGGCATAAAAGGCAGCTGTCTCCATATCTAGTAGGTCGGCCTTTTCTCTTTGAAATTTATTCTCATCTTGCTTCGCTGTTCCAAAAAATAGATCGGTGCTCATCACTGTGACCGGCGCAGGATAGAGCCCTTCTTTCTTAGCGTAGGAGATAAATCGCTGCTTAAAACCCTCATCAAGAACTAGCCCTTTTTCCATGTCGCTATAGTATTTGCTGAGCCCATCGACTCCAAATACCTTTTCACCGAACACGAGCGTCTGGAGGGGAACATCAGATGTTAATATAGCTCCTGTACCGAGAGTTACAAAACGTTTGACTCCCCAGGCAATGAGCTCTTCGAGCTTGATGGCAAGTGCTGGAGCACCTACTCCAAACCCCCCACAAACAGCTACGGGGAGCTTATCAAAAAAAGCCACTTTGGAAAGAAAGCTCTTTCCCCATTGGTGGTTATGCTGACTTAAAAGATGCTGCAAAGCGACTTTTTGAAAAACAATAAGAACAGTTTTCGGTACTTCATGGGGAGGGGGAAACACCCCCTTTTCTTCGAGATATTCAAAATACTGAGTTGGGCTAAGTAGGATTTCTTGAAATTCCATAAAAACCTCATTTGACTTTAAAATTAATAGTATCTTTTGCTGAGGTGGATTCCAAGAACAAAATAAAAAATTCGCAAAAAACTAAATCAAATAACTATTCCTGAGCTAAAACCCCAAACTATATCCTCACTATTAATTTTAAACAAAATAAAGCAATGAACTTAATAGAAAGATCATGCATAATAAACGAATTATTAAAAGCTATCCAGGGTATTACATGAGCTTCAAAATCACAGCTGATAGTTCTCCAGATGCAACATTTATCATCCCAGAGGGATCCTCTCTAACAAGATCTGCAGAAGCTTGTAGAGCTACGGAATTAACAAGCGCTGTCGCTATGCCAGCTATTGCAGCAGCAGGCTTAGCGATAGCTTCGGCAGCAAGCTCTATCTCCCCTTCGTGTGATGAAATAAATGCACCTCTGAAGTTTCGGCTTCTATCTAGAAAGCTCCTGGAGCTTGGCTATTGTGAATTTGAGGAACCCCACTCTTTAAGATATATCCTGACAGATATCCTTAAGCAATTGGAGGGCGTTACAAAACACGCCGAATCGAAAATGCAGTTAAAAACATTTATTGAAATCATTGAATTACCGCCAAATAAGAGATCTCTTAACGACACGCTGCTTGCTGAAGCTATACTAAGATTTATTACTACTCCAGAAACAAAGACACATTTCGATTGCTCTTCTATCCACTACGATCAACGGGAGCTAATAAAAGCTAGCTTTCTAAAAGGAGCTGAACTACTTGCTCAGTTATCCCCTTATTGGGACTCTCTTCTAGAAGTCACGTTGAAAGAGCATCTTCCTGAAGAAGACTCCCTCAAAGTAGTATCCCACCTTCTTAAAGACAGAGAAATGTTAACTGGTTATATAACAAATCTCGGTGAAAAAACAGCGCAAAAACTCTCTACTTTTGCAGCGAGGAATTCCGTTAAAAAACAGGACTATAGCATCATAGCAAAACTGATTTTTGATGTTCTTATAGACAAGGATACAGAATCAGACCAAAGTCGGTTGTCTCCCAAGCATCAGGGAGCTATTAGAACCATTTTAGAGCCGTACCATGCCTCAAAAAAAATAAAAAATGGATCCAATATTCTAGGCCCCTCTATAGACATCTATTTTTATGAAGGTCTTATTAACTCAAGTCCGATGAGAGTATCCCACACTGAGCCTCAAGGACACATTCCTACTTTATTGCATGCATTCCTTTACGGGTGCAAACAGATGAATGACCAATTAGATGAATTTGAAATACGAGTTGAACTAAATAAAAAACATATCGCACGAACAAGAGCCGTAACCGCAGTAGAAGAAGAAGGTCTTACTCAACTTACCGGATCTGCTTTACATAGCCAGTTCAGAAAAGAAGTTATAAAAGTGGACAAGCTAGCCTCAGGCCTCAACAAAATATTTCAACACATGTCTTTACTAAAACATCTCAATAAAAGACTCGAAGAGCACATTACTAGAAATATTTCCATATCCCCTTCTTTTATTAGAACATCGCGTCAGCTGATGAATCTTGCTAAAGATGAAACTATCGAGATCCATAATTTACTTGCCATCGAAGTTACCAGAAACTTGATATCTCAAGAAGCCCTTCGCGATGAGGATTTATTACCTCAAGTGCCCCTAAGAGCTCGTACAGGCTCTTTCTCATTACTTTCAACCTCTCTTATGGATCATGGAGCTGCCGCTCCTTATCGCATACCTTCTATCGAACAAAAGATGGAGTATAGAAGAACTATTCTTGCGGGCAAGGAAGAGGTTGAGATCGCAACCTTATTAGAATCTCAAGATCGAAATATAAAAGTTTTAGAGGCCTTCCAAATCATGGCTGAATCAGTTATCCGCATGACTAAAGCACTAGACTACCTCCTTGGCTGTGAACTGGGGAAAATGGAAGAAGATCTAGCAAAAGACAAAGCTGATTACGAGGAAAGATTTGCCTTATTAACAGAAGAACTAGAGCTTCCAGATGCAAAACTTCCCCCTCTATTTACTGCCGCCCAAAGAACATTCATCCCTACACCCCCTAGAACTTCCTCAGCAACAGATAGAACAATCACTCCCTCACCACCTCGTATTTCACGTTCTGGAGCATTTAGTCCCCCTCCCACTTTTAGAAGCCATACCCCCCTAGACAGATTACTCGCTGAATCACCCCCACCTCCAGCTTGCGCTAGAACATTAAGCTACGAAGACCTTGGTTCTGGAGTCGATCCCTTCCGAGAATCCGATATAGACATGAGTGGACCGATGGGTTCAATCACATGCCAAATAAAGCATATGATAATGATTCGAGCTCCTTTGAGCGCTAAGGGGTCTTCCCTTACGGAAGAATCTACGAGCCATCTTGTCCTTGCAGGACAAGATCTCGAGCAAATTATGAAAGCGATCCAAAATAGAGATCTCCCCCTATTTCGAGCTGCTGCATCTTTACTTATGATCGATACGCATGTAGCAATAGAGCAGCATCTAAAAGCCAAGCTGGCAGGACGTTCAACAGAGATTATTGACCATAGTCTTGTTTCACTCAATGCTATGCTAAAGGGTGAAATCGCTCCGGAATATAAGCAACTTTTAAGAGAATCAGACTTGAGTATCATCTGGGCAAGATACCCAGAAAGAGCATTAGAAACACAGGTACATAAACGAAGAATATCTCCCCTCATTCAATGTATCGAGCTCATAAGTTCCTTAGAAGGATTTGAAAACCAAAGAGACCTGACATCAGTAGATACGATCTTATCTCAACTAAAAAGGATTTTGACACAAACGACAGCGCTACTACTTGAAGATGAAACAGCTCTTCCCTTAGAAGATATTTTAGCAGCGGCCCAAGCTCGAGATATGCCCCTTCCTCCAAGAAAACAAAATGACTTAGACCGGGCAATAGACGCTGTCGAAGACACTTTAACAGAGATTTGCGCGCGCAGCGATCTTGACCCCTCTTGCCTTACGTCTCTTAAAGAAGTAACTCACTATCTAAATTGGATTAAAGCTGCTGAAAACACTTTACAATCTGATTCTCATAAATCTTCCTCTTACTGGATTATGCGACTTTTTATTGGGGGGGTGGATAAACTCTTTGAAAACTTATACATTGGAGCCGGGGCAGCCCAGGGACATGGAGCAATCCGCTCTCATAATCTCAAGTCCCTTCGCAAAAAGCTTTTCGCCGAATCTGTAAAATCAAGCCTTTCTCCGGAAGAAATAGCGGATATAGAAGGTTTTAATATCGGTAACGGGCTTCAATATCCCCATCAAGAAAAAACGGCTAGAAGCGCTATTCTTTTAAAAGCTCTAAACTATTCCCTGTCTCATATTGGAGTCGAAGAGGGCTATACACCAGCCCGTCTAGATCTGATATCTCAATGGCAAAACACCCTTGGATCTGAAGTCCAAAAAGCCCTATTAATCTGGGTAAAAGAAGCAAGATCTCTATTTCCAAGTGAATGTGGAGCTGGAGTGACTGCATCTGCCGCTGGAAGCGGCTCCCGTTAAAATCTACCTTTTTTTTCTTAAATTTCCTATATTTAGGGAAACTTTCAAAACTTAAGGAGGCTGATATGCAGTGCTGGCAATGTGGACAAAAGATGGAGTCATTCCTCGGTCGCAAGATCCCCTTTCGTGCAGAATGTGAAAAATGCATGGCAGCTCTCCACAGCTGTATCGCCTGCAAGTTCTACGTTCCAGGGAGAAAAAATGACTGCACCGTGCCGGGCACAGAATTTATCTCTGAGAGAAAGCTATCCAACCTCTGTGAGGAGTTTGCTCCCCATGGCAAACAAATTACAGCGGAAAGCAAACCCACAAAAAACAAATTCGATGATCTTTTTAAGTAGAGCAAAAAAAACCTTTGTTCTAGTTTAAAGTTCTATGAAGCCACTACTTTTTACAAAAATCCTTTTAGGGACGCTCCTTTCGTTTCTCTTTACCAGCTGCGCGGAGCAAGAGTGCAAACTCCCCTCTACCGCAGTAACCCGGCAATTAAAAGAGCACCCTGTTTACCTCTACCCGTATACAGATCTATCTCAGGAGCTCCAAAAGAAAAACATCACCTCACTTTCTCTTTTTGTCTATGGAAGCCTTATGAGTATAACTTCAAGAACGAAAACCCTTCCCTCTAATGATCCTTCCAAAGACAAATTGGCGCTTGCCTTCGGCGTGCAAAGACTCTTCAACCTCGATGTTGCCTATAAAGAAGGATCTCCCTATGGACCCCTAAAATCTGAAAACTCTCGCGGGATGCTGAATGTTAGACTAAACAGCAACCCAGATACTTTTATTAATGGAGTGATCATTGATATCCCCCTTTCCGATCTTCCGGCTCTCAGTAAAAGGGAAGAATGCTATAATCTCGTGCCTGTTATCACGGCCGACTGGAAAGAGTTTCTTCATGGAAGATTTGTCTTTTCCCTAGCTTACATACTTATTGCTCCGGAAAAACCCGGTATTACCTCGGACCAAATTATGCCAAGAAACGGGTATTTTGAGCTGACAGAGTCAGCTGCAAAAAGCTATGGAAGCTGTTTTGAAGAATTTTGGCTAAATACTACGTATCTATCCGATGGGACAACTCCCATTTCAGAGTGGCTAAAAAAGGATCCTTAGAGTTTTCTTGCTGCTAGATACTTTTTCTCTTACAATGAAAATTGTCACCATTTTATTAGACTAAAGGTTTATCCATGCCACCCCTTCATACTTTGCTGATTCTTGCCATTGTTGCCGTGTGGAGCTTTAATTTCGTCGCCATAAAAATCGGCCTTGAGGGGATCTCCCCTTTGCTTCTTTGCACTCTGCGCTTTATATTAACAAGTATCCCGGCAATATTCTTTGTAAAAAAACCAAACATCCCTTTTAAGATGATTTTCCTGTATGGGATCGTCTTATTTGCCCTGCAGTTCACCCTTCTTTTTTCAGGCATTGCGGAAGGGATAGATCCGGGCCTTGCCTCATTACTCTTGCAGGTGCAAGTGTTTTTTTCAGCACTACTTGCCTATTTATTTTATGGAGAAAAGCCCCACAAAGAAAAAGTCATTGGGGGAATAATCGCTTTTTCAGGAATTGTACTTGTTGCTATTAATATTTCAGCAAATACAACAAAGCTTGGCCTATTCCTTGTTCTTGGCGCGGCCCTTTCTTGGAGCTTTGGCAATGTTATCTCCAAAAAAATCGGGAAAACAGACATGATAGCCCTTGTCATATGGGCAAGCCTTGTTGCCTGGCCCCCTCTACTTGTGGTATCTCTTTTTGTAGATGGGCCCTCACAAATCTACCAAGACCTGACCCAAATGAACCTAATCTCTTTAAGTTCGGTTCTTTATATTACCTACATGTCCACTCTTTTTGGATATTCTGCTTGGAGCTGGCTACTGCAGCATCACAACATGCAAACAATCGCCCCCTTCACCCTCATGGTACCAATATTTGCGATGATGTTTTCTGTTCTTCTATTAGGAGAGCCCCTGCAGACGTGGAAGATCATAGCTGCCTCCCTAGTAATATTAGGACTATGCATTAATCTTATCGCTCCCTCCAGTAAAGTCAAAATCCCACCGGAGTGAAGCCTCACTCTATAATGATCTCTAAAGAGGTTAGCAGTGATAGCACTTCCGGAGCGCTAAAGCGAGCTTTTGTGAGTTTATTTGTCAAAGGATCGATCGAGTAACTCATCGCCTTAGCAAAGTTTGCTTTGCTAAGATTTGTGTTATGGAAAGTAGAGCCTTTGAGATCAGAGCCGGAAAAATCCGCCATAGGTAGTTGCGTGCCGGAAAAATGGGTATCCCTCACTACACATTCAATAAAGAGCGGCCCCTTCATCCCCAGTTCTGAGAAATTCGATGTATCGATCAAACATCCCTTGAAAGAAACAGCAAAAAACATCTTATCACACTTGGCAAAATTTACACCTGTGAGCTTACAATTAACAAATTTCCCGTCTTGGATACGGACACCATCCAGCTTTACGAGACTTAAGTTACAAGATAGGAATGTGCAATCTAAAAACCGAGATCCAGTAAAATCACTTTTTGTAAAATCACAGCCTTCAAAAATCACCTTAGTAAAATTTTTATTTTTCAGAGTTTTCTCTGTATAACTCCCTTTCTTACAATGACAATCTACATATTCACTTTCTAAAAAATCCATTATTAACCTAAATAATTAATTCACAATGAAACTAAACATCAAATAACCGATAATACCCTCAATTAAACAGAGGCCTTTCATGAAGAATCTGAGGATTTCCGTATCGCTTGCGCTCATTATTGCAATGACACCTCTTATCGCTGCGCCCCAAACACAAAATATAGCAGCTACAGAGAAAAGCACCTCTTATAAAACTTCCATCAAAAGAATAAAAGAGCAACTTGCCCAATCTGCAAAACTTGAGGCTAGAGGCACATATGTAGGAGAGCTGCAAGAACTCTGGCAATTCCCCTCAGATCACCTTCCTATCAGCATGACAATGGGTGATATTCACATAGCCTCTTGGAATGTCTTAGATGCGGACTATATGAGCTGGGTTACTGAAAAAGATTCTCAGGGACTTAAAAGGTCGATGATTGTAGATGAGCACATCTACATCGAAGGGACAAGCCTCACGGTAAGAGACCTGCACGTAATAGATATGATTCTTGGAATGATCTCCCACGCCACCCATCCAAAAAGCCTTATAGCTTTACAAGAGTGCAATAAAGCCTTTGTTAAAGAGCTGCGAGCTCGCCTCCCTACAGGCTACGAGGTGATCTCCCATAAAGGAGAAGCATTCATTGTAGACACTAACGCCTATACAATCCTCGATGCCAAAGAAGTACTAGGAGTATTTTCTGAAACTCCTAAAAGGGGATTTCAAGAGATCCTCCTCCAAAGCAATCTTACCGGGGAAAAACTCCTCCTACTAAATAGCCACCTTCCCGGAGATCCTCTCGATCCGGCTCGCTTTGAATTTACAGAGTACCTAGCAAAAACCTTTGATCCGTCCGCTGCGACAATAGCTATGGGTGATATGAATTTTAATGAATTTGAAATGGAGCAGTCTCTCCTGGTAGCTTTTGCAGGACGCAGCCCATTTAGTCTCCATAGCTCTTACTGCACCAACATCTCCCCTTTTGCCTTTACCTCTAAAGCAATCGACCATTTCCTAGTCTATCTACCAAATGGGCTGCAGATTGAATTGAATACTCCTGAGGAAGTGATGACGGGGCTTACCATCATGGTAGATCTTCTAGAGCCAGGTGTTGCTGAGTAAAGAGCTTTTGGACCTGCGATTGACTGATTATCTCAAAGGATTAGGACAGACTGAAAGTGAAAAATTGATTGAGAATAAATTTCTAAATATTTGGAGTTATTTCTGAAACAGATCCGAATGAGTTCCTGTTCGGACAAACGTGATTGTATCTCCTGATATTTAGTAAATTAAAAGCCAATCTGGTTCTATATGACATTCTCTATGATTCTTATAATTACCGGCCAGCTTGTGATCTCTATATTTACGATCTAAAACAGCTCCTTTCATTAATTTTTCCATAACCAAATCCAATTTTTCCAAATCGAGACCCTTTTTTATGGAAAGTTTGTAGTCTTTTTTAAATTTAGTAGAGAGACATGGCTTAAACATCAGTTTTTTAAATGCTTAAATAGATCTTCGGCATTTTTAAATTTCTTAAGTCCCTTTCCTGATAAAGACTCTTGTAAAGCTTCTTCTGTTTCTTTGTTTGGCTTTCGATGCAGGAATTCATCTAGACTTAGCTCGACAAGTTCTCTTATGCTTATTCCCATGCTGGAAGCAGCTTTTTTCACTTTACAATGTTTTCTTCTTGGTAGATTAACAGATAATCTAGAAATTTCTGCAGCCATAACAGCCTCCTAAAGCTGACATCAAGTCTACATCAAAATACAAGAAATTTGGAATAAGTAAATGAATTTTATTTAAAGCTTCCAAACATTTAATTCCTATA
>JAPLSW010000072.1:21657-29285 GCA_026398435.1 Chlamydiota bacterium
ACCGAAGAGAAACATCACCTGAGAGTTGGAGGCTAAGAGTTAACTTAAGTCATCGTCTCCAAGGTCAGTAGCCCCAACATCACACCACAAAATAACAATCCCAGTGCTCTTTGCAGCCTGGGTTGAATTTTGCTCCACAATGGATACACAGAGAATTGCAAGAAAGGTACTCGTTGATAGAAAGGGTGTTTTTGCAGTTACCGCAAAAAACCGCTTTCTCTGAAAATTCACTTTTATCCCAACGCTCAAACGGATGATCTTCGAGCTCCTCATGGCAGGAGATACATGAGTAGTATCTCCGGCAAGACTTGCACTCTATAGCTATGATATCGAGGTTAGAGTGGTAATGCACGCAGCCCGTTGTGTCATTGACTAAAAGCCCATAGACGGTCTCATCCATCTACGATAACATCGTGACTTTTTTAGGCATTATATGCCCTCCCATGAAAGTAGAGCTAAATCCCGATCTTGCCCTAAGAGCCGGATCTAGATCTCTATACCTCCTAAGGCAAGCATTAAGCGTTTCACTTGTATCAATAATGGTAATTTCTGATGGGCCCTTAGGATTTGCTTGCCTGTACTCTAGGTTCACCCTCTCAGAAGTTCCATGGACCTTAATGGTTGTTTGAAACAGCTCCCTAAACCAAGCAAAGTTATACCTTAGAGGTAGACCATCTATTGGAAAAATCTCTTCAGATCCAGTTGATCTAAGAAGATATTTTCGGAGGTCCTCTTGACTAGAGATTTTTTCTTCTCTTCTCATCCCATCCAAGGACTCTTTTATAAAACAAAGGGGATGATCCTCTTTAGAAGCCTCTACTTTTTCTGCCTCTGCAGCTCTTAAGTTCACCATAAAATATAGAGCCCGGCTACGAAGGAGTATCCCTTCCTTTGTAGGCTCCTTGTCTGTATGGAACTCTTCGTGAAACCGACTCCAAAACACCCTAAAAATCTCAGATTTTACCGAGTCTAAATCGGGAGGAAGAGAAGTGGACACCCTCTCCGTCATCATCATTTTCATCACATCAAACTCTACAGGAAATTCCATAGACTCGGCTTTCTCTTCTTTAGGAAGGAGCCCAAGTCTTCTAGCTTGAAGAGTGAGCATACTCATGATTTCATCCTGAGAAAAGTCTCTGCCTCTTGGTACTAAGGCCTGACTTGCAATGCTTGCTAGCTTTTCTTTTATGGCAAGCATTTGGCTGATAGGATGCATAGCCAGGTAAGGGCTATGCCCTACATCTCTAAATAATCCCGTAATAGAAAGTGCCATGGTAGCTCCTTTAGTTTTTTCTGGTTTTAATAAAACTTGCAACTAGAAGCGCTTTTAGCGCTTCTCCCGGAAGAAAAGGGGTGCATCCCATAGTAAGCATGTTTTTAGACCCGACAAAAAAACCAAGCCAGAGGCTTCCGAGAAGCAGTTGCAGAATGCAACATAAGAATAGGGCGCTTGTAGCTCTTATAAGAGATACACCTACCCTTTTAAAAATTGATCCGATGAGATATGCCTGCAGAGGATAGGCTAGTAAATAGCCTCCCGTTGGTCCCAAAAGATGAATGAGCCCCCCTTGGCCTCCGGCCCAAACAGGCAGTCCCATACATCCTTCTACTAGATATAGCAAAGCTGCCTGAGCACCCTTTCTGGGGCCTAGCAAGGCTCCCATGAGCATAATAGCAAAGGTCTGTCCAGTTAATGGAACAGGGGTAAAATATAGAGGTATTTTAATCTGGGCAACAAGGCCTATAAAACAAGAGGCTAAAACGATCTGTAAAAAGGAATACAGCCTGTCCTTTACCTGGGAAGAGATGGCAGTATCCTGGCTAATAACTAAAATTTTCATAAAAACCCCTTGAAATTTTGAATTTTCCAAGGAGTATACCCCATTTCCTTCTTATTTCAAGTAGGCAACAAAAACAATCAACCTACTTTCTAGTTTATAAAAGAGGAAAATATCACATATCAATAGAGAAAATACCGAAAAAGTGATACGATTTATTAAACTAAAAAATGGTTTAATTTTCATGTTAACGGGACTTGTCAGCAGTGAAAGTGTGGAGAAAATCCTTTTATTCCTCTTTGTGAATAATGAGTGCTATGGGACTCAGCTAAAGTCCCTATTAGCATGTCCCCTTACTCCCATCCAAAAAGCGCTGCAACGTCTAGAAAAAAATGAAATCCTCTACAGCGCATTTGAAGGGAAAAACCGAGTATACCGGATAAACCCCGCCTACCGACTAAGGTACGAGTTAGAGATGCTTTTAAAAAAAGCCTATACACTGCTTCCCCCGCAAGAGAAAAAGCGCTATTGCTTCCTACATAAGCCAAGGCTTTCTATAGAAGAAGAAGGGAAAAGGGAGAGTAGTCGAAAAAAACAACTTATAAGTTTTTGGGAAAAGCTCTCTAAGGTAAAGGAGCTGCAAACGTCTGCCACCCTTAAAGAGAAAGAAATACCTTCCACGCAATCGGGAAGGGCTGAAGTCACAGTCACAAGCCCCTCTCCTACTACTTTAGTATTCCAAGAAAAAGGAAGCTGGATCTCAAACCAAGCCCCAACTACTACGTTTAGCAATAGCTTCCGTTGGACACTCGACCTGAATGCAAGTCTTATCACCCTAGAGCATCTCCGTTATGGAGCCACCCATCCGGTATTTCTTCTCCACTTAACGCCTACCAAGCCGGGACTGCTCGAATCTGTGGACGCGCACCTTTGCGCTCAGGACACTTATTTGGGGAATATAGAGTGGGATGCTCATAGCATAGATTTTGCATGGAGGATCATCGGCCCCCATAAAAACAACCAATTGCTCTATCGCTATACCTAGGCTTTTAGAAAGAAGAAGTCTGAGATCAGAACCTCCTATCTATACGATAGGGAACCTGATCTCAGAATTATAAAAATTACAGACTTCTTATGTGGCAGCAAAGTTTTTTAAGATCTTTACTCATTTTAGAAACTTTTCTAGCAAGTATTGACTTTTTTCTTCTTAAGATTCTTGAAGATGCGCCTTTCTTAATCATATAAACCCTCTTATTAAATTTAGATATTTCAACGAATAGAGACAATCTTAATCCGCCTATAATTTTAATATATAATATTCACGTTTATTTTTAAATAATATAAAATTGAAAAATCAATTAAATTAACAGATGTCTTTCACAACTATCTCAAACTAAAAACATCTGGCATTTATTGTAAAAAAAACCTTTCCAAGTTTTATCGCCCCCCCGTATAAGGAAAGTAACGTGAACCCCGGGTTTCTTATATGCTTTTTAGAAAAATTTCAGGAATACTTCTAGTGGTCATTGGTGTCGCTATGTACCTTATGTCCAATTATATCGCTGATCAAGTCTTCCAAGGAAAAAACCAGATAGCAAGCGCTCAACAAAAAGTCGATATAGCAAACGGACTCTTCTCTCAAAGCCCGTATACCAAGGGAATCGGAGGAGCCGTTACCTCTTCAGGTCAGAAACAGATCGATGAAGGGAAAAGCCAAGTATCTCAGTACGAGCTGCTAGCTAATAGACTCCATACCGGAGGGGTAGTCATCTGCATTGCGGGAGCCGGACTTTTCCTAGTTGGATTTCTGGGTAAAAAGAAGCGTTAATAATTACAAGACCATACCATCTGTTTTTCACTATTGACTATGATCTCTTGCCTTTGCACGGGGGTGATAAGAGCGAGGGGGATGTTTTGATGGCATTT
The DNA here is from genome assembly GCA_026398435.1 of Chlamydiota bacterium. Lineage (GTDB taxonomy): Bacteria > Chlamydiota > Chlamydiia > Chlamydiales > Rhabdochlamydiaceae > VGMB01. The sequence continues at coordinate 25,362 of JAPLSW010000072.1, forward strand.
TGCACCCCCTTTATTTTTTGTTAATTTCCCGAGTGGAGCAGAAATGGATAAGAGTCCCTGCAGAATACCATGAAAAGTAGGATCATAAGATCCCCGTACTTCAAACCTGACAATATTTCTCCATAGATTTACCCCAACCCTTGCCTGCCCACCCCATATATTATGCGCATGCTTTTGCTGGTAAAAGTAAGGACCAATAGCAAGATACGGGTCTATGATAACCCCTGCATTCCATTTTTTCAGGCTTGTTTCCACTTCCACATTCATTCCAGGTAGAGCTCGATGGAGCACCTTAAGATTGAGATAATAATCTTCCGGGTAGACCCACTTATAGCACTCCCGGACGGTCAATTTATTGCCAAAAGGGAAATAGCCGTTCAGCCTACAATCCGCAAAGCGAGATAGGGCTTCCAGCCCCATGCCTACCTGTTGAAGATGGGTATTTGTTCGTCGATAATCATAATAGATGTTTCCGCCAAGGGCATTACACTTCCCAACATCTGCAAGTCTCAGTCCCATCCCACAATTGGCAGCCCACTTTCCATCATTGAAATTATGCGCTCTTATATCTACAAAAGGATAGACCACCCTCTTTTCGGAATAGGGCATGATAAGGAATGCTCCTAAGGTGGAATACCCCTTATCATAACCAAGGCCCTTATCTTGGATTGTACTAACAGTTAGTCTTCCTATGGGAGACGGCTGATCTGCAAAGCAAGCAATTGAAGCGCTTAGTAAGCAGCCATAGGTAAGTGTCTTAAAAAAATACATTCTTGAAGCCTGATCTCGTACAATTTACGAATACAGGATATAGGACTACCTTTGCAATGAATAAGTGGGAAGAGATTTGACTTTTCCTTCCATCCAACACAGATTCATTTCTACACAACTAAGAACATGCTGGGGCAGATCCGGGCATTTTAAAATGAGATAAGAAGCAAGCATTGATTCGACATAATGTTCTGTCCAATAAGCACATATAGAAAATTCCAGAAGAAGCCCATAATCATAAATCCATGGCTCAAGAAATAAAAATTCTTCAGGGCTTTTGAGTAAAAGAGCCTCTCTTCCTACTTCATAACCTTTTTCATATTCCTCATTTATACGATAGCGATACACCAAATGGTATAAAGGCTCAACCCGGCTCTGAAGATAATTATGGGCTGACAGGTACCCCTCTATAACCGTTTCTTCGGGCATTGCTAATGCTTCCTGCAAAAGAGCTACTTGAAGTAAAGACCAGAAGATCTCTTGGTCCCATCCCCCCATAGAGACTCTCTTCTCATAGGTCTTAATAGCCCTATCATATTGATTTGCATCCCGATAGCTCTGTGCTAAATAAAATACATATCTAGCATTTTCCGGTTCTGCTTCGACTGCATTTTCAAGGACCTTGATATCTTTAAAGAATTTTTCAGGATCTTGAGAGCGGTTTCCCTCTGTAGTGACAAAATTTGTGATACCAGCAAGCTTGCCACTATTTTTAGCTTCATCGGAGACAACCGCTTCATGTAAAATCCCGGCCCATTTCCAGTTAAGATGGTTATTTACGAGCTGAACTCTTGGATATTTCATTCCTCCAAACTCTGTCATTACATAGTAAAAATCGAGATCTAGTTCCGGCAGCTCATAACCAGTTGGAAATTTAAGAATTTCATCAGCATCGATAAAAAGCAGGTAATCGCCCTTATCCCTGGCTAAAATAAGAGCTTCATTACGATTATGAGCAAAATCCACCCAATATGACTCATGAAGTTCGCCTGGAATATCCTTCATAAATTCTCTGATAAGCTCTTGCGTTCCATCAGTTGATCCGGTATCGACAATCACCCAATAATCAATAAAGGGTTTGACCGATGCCAGACACCGACAAATAACAGCACTTTCATCTTTTACAATCATATTTAAACAAATAGATTGTGTAGGTTTAGCCTCTGCTGCAAAGACTGCCAAACAGAAGAATAAAACTCTAATAAAGGAGCTGTAAAATAAGACCATATTATCTCGAAGATTTTAAGAAAAAATAGATACCATTTCTCTTATCTTAATTCAACTTCCAAATAGTTATCGTAGCAGAATTTCCAGGAGCTAAAGTCACTGAAGAACCTGTAGCAACTACTTGCAACACTGATGATAAAGAAGTGACAGGTACTATTGTTTGCAAAACAAAGCTTGCCCCTGCTGAAAGAGTCTGAGTAGTAGGCCCTACTGCGGTTCCATTCAACATCAATTGAATCCCTCCCCCTTTATTATATACTCCACCACTTTGGTTTGTAGAGATAACGACAGAAACAAAATAGTTTCCTGTTTGATTGAATAAAAAACTAGATGCATTACTCTCAGATATTGAAGTCCCCCCAAAAACACAGGTACTACTAAAACTTATTGGAGAATTTACATTTACTGTTTGCGAATTTTGCAAGTTATTAAATGTAGCTAAATAATCAATTGCTGACGGTCCAGTTGCACCTGTAACACCAGTTGGTCCTGTTATTCCAGTGTTACCTGTTGGTCCGGTTGCACCACTTGGTCCAGATGAACCTGTTACTCCGGTGTTCCCAGTAGGCCCTACTGCCCCTGTTATACCCGTTACACCTGTATTGCCTGTAGGACCTGTTGAACCCGTAGGTCCAGTTACACCACTTAGTCCTGTACTTCCTGTTACTCCAGTTGCACCTGTAGCTCCCGTCTTACCTGTAGGTCCTGTTGAACCGGTAGCTCCAGTAACACCACTTGGTCCCGTGCTTCCTGTGACTCCTGTGTTGCCTGTTGGACCTACTTGGCCTGTAATCCCGGCCGCACCTGTTACACCCGTATTGCCTGTAGGACCTGTTGAACCAGTAGCTCCAGTAACACCACTTAGTCCTGTACTTCCTGTGACTCCAGTGTTACCTGTTGGACCAATTGCCCCTGTAATCCCGGCCGCACCTGTTACACCTGTATTGCCTGTAGGACCTGTATTGCCTGTAGGACCTGTTGAACCGGTAGCTCCAGTTATACCACTTGGTCCCGTGCTTCCTGTGACTCCAGGCTTACCCGTATCTCCCGTTGGACCTGTTACACCTGTATTGCCTATAGGACCTGTTGAACCCGTAGCTCCAGTCATACCACTTGGCCCTGTGCCCTGTTGGACCTACTTGGCCTGTAATCCCGGCCATTCCTGTATTGCCTGTGGGACCTGTTGAACCTGTAACTCCCGTCACACCACTTGGTCCTGTGCTTCCTGTGACTCCAGGCTCACCCGTATCTCCCGTTGGACCTGTAACTCCAGTGTTACCTGTTGGACCGGTAGCTCCAGGCTTACCTGTATCTCCCGTTGAACCTGTAACTCCAGTCACACCACCTGGTCCCGTGCTTCCTGTGACTCCAGGCTTACCCGTATCTCCCGTTGGACCTGTTACACCTGTATTGCCTATAGGACCTGTTGAACCCGTAGCTCCAGTCATACCACTTGGCCCTGTGCTTCCTGTGACTCCAGTGTTACCTGTTGGACCGATTGCCCCTGTAATACCGGGAACTCCTGTATTACCTGTTGAACCAGTAGCTCCAGTCACACCACTTGGTCCTGTGCTTCCTGTGACTCCAGTGTTACCCACACCACTTGGTCCTGTGCTTCCTGTGACTCCAGTGTTACCTGTTGGACCTACTTGGCCTGTAATCCCGGCGATTCCTGTATTGCCTGTGGGACCTGTTGAACCTGTAACTCCCGTCACACCACTTGGTCCTGTGCTTCCTGTGACTCCAGGCTTACCCGTATCTCCCATTGGACCTGTAATCCCGGCCATTCCTGTATTACCCGTTGGACCTACTTGACCTGTAATCCCGGTCGCACCTGTTACACCTGTATTGCCTGTAGGACCTGTATTACCGGTTGGGCCGATTGCCCCTGTAATACCGGGAACTCCTGTATTACCTGTTGAACCA
>JAPLSW010000086.1 GCA_026398435.1 Chlamydiota bacterium
GGAGCTCCAGGCTCTACATTTGCTCTTACTGATACGGTCGTTATCGCTTCAGAAAATAGCCAGATCCCTATAAAAATCTCCTTAGTAGAGGGAGAGGGACGGCTGTATGGACAGCTTTCTAAGGCCAATAGATCCTCTCAAATTAGAAAAGAGGGGTATGAGGCCTATGATTGGAAGATTGGCCTTAGAACGATCCAAAGAGACACGAATTTGAGGCTCTCTATTGAGATGGAACTTGCAGAGATAGAAACTTTTCAAATTTCTTAAGGCAAGGTATAGGGCTATCTCTCTTTTTCAAAAAATAATTTGCAATTATTGATCTTTGGATGACTTCTTGCTTTTGCATGGCTACATCGATTGTTCTACTATCGATATTATTTATTTAAAAAAGAACGTCCTTTTTAATTCGTATAAGTCGTTGATTATATGCAGTTTAAGCTGGGTGTTACATGTTTTTTTAAAAAGTTTTGGTTTTATTTAAATTTAATTTATTGTATAATTTTATTTATACAATTTTAAATTAATAATATTATTAAAAAATTAATATAGGCAGAAAAATGTCAGCCGTTTCAAATAACAATAGCCAGTCTTCTCCTTCTATAGTTCCCAATCAACCTCAACCACGTACTTCTGATTGTTTGGACAGGGTGCTCGGTACTTATCGAAAGACCCTTGAGGATCAATATTTAGCTACTTATAAGGCACTTGCGTTAGGTGGAAAAGAGACTCTAGAGAGCAAAATTATTAGACATGCCGCTACAGCACCCTCGCCAATAAGCTCTTTGCCTCAAGAACTCGCCCGGAAAATTTTCTCCTATTTGGACAAACGCGGCGTGGCAGACACTACTTCTTTGAACCAAACAATGAAAAGCAGCGCAATAGATGCAGCTAATTATAGTGAGCGCGCTTCGATAAAGAGCTTTATCCAGATCCTCACTAAGAGATTAAATGTGCCTGGAAGATTTCATAAGCAAAGGCTTCAACTTGAGCAGATTTCTCAAAGGATACTTCCTTTGAACTTTACCAATTTAAGAGACCTTAAGGGGTATATTTTAGGAATAAAAACTCAATTAATAGACGTATTAAAAAAATTGGATGCGGAAACAGAAAGTAGACTATTTGATAACAGACTGCCTCAACCTTCGAGTAATATACAACCTCCGAACTTCATGGAAGATATTTTTGTGTTAGCTCGATTTGAAAGACAGATAATGGAAGCTGATCTCCTAGATGAAGGGAGTAGAAGATGGCTGGCTTATCAACCAATTTGTAATGCTTTGGCTCTAGCTGGCTATATTGACAGGGCGGTGCTCCTTGCAAATTCTATCCCTGAGCAGCTTTATAGATTTTCCTACCTGGGGGGTATTTGTGCAACTATTGCAAGAGCTGGTGATCCAGATAAAGCAATCGCCTTAGCATCATCGATCGCGACCTCAATACCTAGTGAGGAATTTAGGAATGCTGCTTTTCGAGATATTTCTAAGGCTTTAGCAGATAGTGGTGATATCGATAGAGCGATCAAAGTAGCGATGTCAATTCCTTCTCAACAGGATAGGGATGCAGCCCTTGTACATATTTGTAAATCCTTTACAACTGCTCGAGATTTTGACGGGGCAGTCGGTTTAGCAAGCTCAATTTCTAATATAGTAACAAAAAATACAGCACTTGCACATATTTCTCGCCGCTTAGCAAGAGATGGCCAGATAGATAGAGCCGTGGCTCTTGCTATCTCGATTCAACATCCAGTGGAAGGATATCTTGGAAGGCCTACAGGGGATAATGAAGAAGGGCCCTCTACTGCTCTGGCTTATATCTCTGAGGTTTTAGTTGAAGCCTCTAACTTTGATAAAGCAATCGAGGTAGCGAAGTTAATTCCTCTCCAGGTACCTAGACGGGGATCTTCTAGATTGGCACCTAGTGATGATATAGACAGGGGAAGGGCTTTTTCCAATATTTCCATTTCTTTAGCAAGAAATGGAAATATTGATAAAGCAATCGAGGTTGCAGGGTGGATTTTAAATCGATTGGCAAAATCAATGGCTTTCGAAGATATTTCTAGCATATTAGCTCATGTAGGAAATATTGATAGAGCGCTCCAGATTGCAACGATGATGATTTCAGATCAGGAAATAAAATCGACAGCTTTACAAAAAATTTCTAGAGCTTTAGTACGGGCAGGTAACATTGATAGAGCAGTTGAGATTGCAATGATGATTCCAGTTCAATATATCAAATTAAATGCTTTACATGATATTTCAAGTGCATTAGTAGAAGCTGGCAACATTGATAAAGCAATCGAGGTTGCGAGGTTGATTCCAGATCAGATAGTAACACTTGAGGATGGGGACACAAACCTAAGAGCATCTGCATTAATAAAGATTTCTAGGGCATTAACTCAGGTTGACAACATTGATCGAGCCATTGAAGTTATCGGGTTGACGTCAGATCAGAGCTCAAAAGGGGTTGCTCTTCAACTTATTTCTGAATATTTAACAGCAAATGGCAACTTTGAAAGAGCGATTGCTGTTGCGAGATTGATCTCTAATCAGTTGCATAGAGATCGTATTATTGAGAATATACATGAAGCTCAGCTAGCCGATAACGGTGAAATGATTTTGTAAAATAATAAATTAAATAATTCATTCATCTTATATGAGGGATTGCGCCCCTACCTTTGGGGGCTCATTAGATTTGTTTTTCGTTTTTAACTCACACAGCCGAAAAAACAGAGCAAGGGATCAAGATCTATTTCACCTATCCAGAAGAGATCCCAGGGGAAGAAAATGAGGTGGAAATCGGCCTCTATCTCGATTCCTCCAAAAAAGTAGATCTCCTAGTAAATGGAGCTCCAGGCTCTACATTTGCTCTTACTGATACGGTCGTTATCGCTTCAGAAAATAGCCAGATCCCTATAAAAATCTCCTTAGTAGAGGGAGAGGGACGGCTGTATGGACAGCTTTCTAAGGCCAAGAAGATCGGCCTTAGAACGATCCAGAGAGACTCGAATTTAAAGCTCTCTATTGAGATGGAACTTTCAGAAATAGAAACTTTTCAAATTTCTTAAGGCAATCTATAGAGCTATTTCTCTTTTTCAAAAAATAATTTTCAATTATTGATCTTTGGATGACTTCTTGCTTTTGCATGGCTACATCGATTGTTCTACAATTGATGTTTTTTATTTAAAAAAAGCGTGTGCTTTTTAATTTTCATAAGTTATTTATAGTTAGCGTTTTGAGTCTAGATTGCGTTGGTTTAAAAACGCATCCGAGCGTTCTAGTTCATTGATACTCATAATGATATATCCCTTTTTCAAGTTAATCACCTCCCGGTAATTAGCTTTTTAATAATAGAAAGGGGCATTTCTAAAAAACTTTAACATTAATGGTATTATTGTTTATTTTTTAATATTTTTTATGTATAATTATTTAAAATTGAATGGGAATTAATCTGAACTGTGAATTTTAATTTTAATTAGTGTGAGTTTGAAGTAACCCGGGATGATCTTATAATCAAATCGTAAGATGCCTTGATTTCTGGGTGAACCTAGTATTAACTTATTAAAAAGGTAGATGGTGGTTAGTATGTGTATTGGTGCCGGGGCTAATTTATCTGATTCTACCTGTCGAATCGATGCAGGATCTTCGGAGCTTGCAAAATCTGTTGATTCTCTTATTGGAGCGTCTAAGCATGCGGTTATTTATGGATATAGCTCTTGTGGATATCAGATTGTTGCTCAAAAATTAAGAGAAGCTATTACGTCTGGGGCCTCTGGATTAAGTGGGTGTTATATTTATTCGAATTTTACACGCAATAGAGGGGTTATCGACACCCATAGAGGTATACAGCTTATCAATGGGCATGAGCTACTTCTACCTCCATCTGATTGCACTAGTAGAGCTGCTGCTGAGTATAAACTACCTCTTCTTGCTATAGTTTTAGAAAATTGCAAAAGTATGAAGCTCGGAGATGGCTCTATTATACCTGTACTATTTTGTGTTAGCTCTTCTCACGATCCCCAAAGATTTTCAATAGAAAATGTTAAAAAGCCAGCAGTAGGTGTGCGAACTTGTACAGGAAGAGAGCTTAATTTAGCTTATAAGTTATGTTATGATTCAAAACTTTCTGAAGAAATACGTGATGTTGCTAAGAGAACTTTTATTTTTGTAAAAACAATCGGTGCCGATGAATGCAGTATTTCGAGTATGGATGATACAGGGATGCGTATAGACGATACTTGGGATTCTGCTTTAAAAAAGAAACCTCCTATTGAAAAAACACCAAATCCTCATAAAAGGAACTGGAGAGATTGGCTTAATGAACAATCTATTTTACCGCGATCTTAATACGAATATTCTTCATTTCTAGGTGTATCTGCCATTATGCAACAGAGCGGCTTTTATTAAATTTTAAGCATGCACTATTTTTTAAGGCTTGTCTTTAGTTTCTGGTCCAGATAGCCATGGCGCTAACATAGTTATCGCAATGGCTAATTGAAACTAAAATGATCGAATTCTTACACTTTTCAGAAAGAACTACACAGGGCTTGCCTAGCTCGTTATTGATGATTTCAATGTCGAGCCAGGAGGCATGCTTACCAAATCCTTCGCCAAGGGCTTTTACAACTGCTTTTTTCGCATCAAAACGGCCGGCTAGGTGTGGTTAGGGGAACCTAGTCTGTCTTTTTCACTACTTAAAATCGAAAGGACAGATCAAGCCCAACATCCTGAGCCCAATAGCTACTACCGATCTCACCATCGTAGTAGATCGAAGCTAGGTAAAATTATAGCTTTTTTTGAAAATATCTATGGGGAGCTGCGCTCCTCATTGTTATTTTGGAAAGTGGAGGCAAAGCCCCCTGTGAATCTTATGTTGTACAAGTAAGCGCCTAATCCTACCTGAAGTTAGGGTTCTGCAGCGTTGCGTTGTGATCAATCTTGTTTAAAATTAACAAAAAACAAAAGGCCCTTCTTCGTTTCCGAAGAGGGGCCTTTCTGTGTAGATAAGACTCTAAAAAATCTTATTTTGCAGCAACGCACTCTGTAGTGCATTCTTCAGGAGCAAATGCCTGGCTGTCAACCGCGATGCCCATAGCATGTAGACCATTGTCTACATAGAGGATCACGCCGCTTATTGCAGAGGCAAGGCTTGAAGATAGGAAAGCGGCGGATGCGCCGATTTCTTCAGCTTCTAGATCTTTTCCTTTAAGAGGAGCATTGGCTTTAGAGTAATCGATCATTGTATCAATAAAGCTTACGGCTTTATTGGTATCAGATCCGATGGCTCTTGCCGCTCTACTTCTTAATGGGCCTGCAGAAATTACGTTCACACGTACTCCCCATTTGCGACCCGCTTCCCAAGCAAGAGTTCTAGTGTCGCTTTCAAGAGCGGCTTTTGCAGAACTCATACCACCACCGTAACCAGGGATGGTTCTTTCTGAGGCGATATAGGTAAGGGAAAGGGCAGATCCCCCTTCATTCATAATACGTCCAAATTGAGAAAGAAGACTTACAAAAGAATAAGAAGAGGAGCTAAGGGCTGCGAGATATCCGGCTCTTGAGGTTTCAAGAAGTGGTTTTTTTACCTCTGGTGCATTGGCTAGAGCATGAATTACGATGTCGATCTTACCAAAATCTTTCTCAACAGCTGCGACAACTTCTGAGATAGTATAAGCAGACGCTTCAGCGTAACGCTTGTTTTCTTTGATCTCTTGAGGAACATCTTCTGGCTTATCAAAGGCTGCATCAAGGGCGTAGAGCTTGCTATATTGCATGAGCTCACCATTGGAAAGGGTTCTTGACTCATCGAATTTACCCGCATTCCAAGATGTGGTGAAAATTTTTACAAGGGGAGTCCATGTCCCAATGAGGATTTCTGCTCCGGCTTCTGCAAGCGATTTGGCAATGGCAAAGCCATAACCCTGGTCATCGCCGATTCCTGCGATAAAGGCTCTTTTTCCTTTTAAATTGATTGGTAACATGATCCACCCCAATTGTGTTGTAGTTGAATGTGATACTATACCAGAGTTATAAGAATATCTCAAGAGAGTAACGAATATTTTACTTACTGGATCGAGTTGTAAACTAAAATATTAGTTATGTAAGAGCCGCTTAGCGCGGCGGCTCTATTTTGAGTGGGGTCCTTACTATTTTTTGACTTTTTTGATGGTTTTCATGACGTGACGTTTCCACCCTTCTGCCGTAAGGACCCTTTGGGTCGTCATCTCTGCAGGTGCTTTGGAAGGGCTTACTTTTATTTCTGCTGGTTCATTTTTTGTGGTTTTTGCCATTTTACACTCCAAGTAGGGGGCAAACGAGCCCGGGGCAGCTTTGAAATATACTCAAGGAATAAGAGATGTCAATACTTTTTTTAGGTAAATCTTCGGTGAAAACCTAAAAAAACCTTTATTTCATTGAAAAATAAATGAATTGCCTTGTAAATTCTAAATAGGAATACGAAATTTCAAGGTGTTTTTGTGGACAGAAACTTTTATCTAAAAGCCATTGACGATCAGTTTGAAGTACATCCTGCCTGTGCCCTTTTAGGGCCCCGTCAGGTAGGAAAGACGACCTTGGCCAAGAAATATATAGAACTTCACCCTAAGGATCAGCTAAGTTTTTTTGACTTGGAAAATCCCTTAGACTTAGCAAGGTTAGAAAATCCCATGCTTGCCCTGTCTAAGCTCTCCAATCATCTTATTGTAATTGATGAGATACAAAGACGTCCCGAATTATTCAGCATCCTACGCGTTCTAATTGATGAAAAAAAAAACAGGAAATTTCTGATCCTAGGAAGCGCTTCAAGGGAATTGATTCACCAATCTTCAGAGACTCTTGCTGGTAGGATAGGTTACATAGAACTCATGCCCTTTTCCCTAGAAGAGGTTTATGACCAAGAAAGGCTATGGGTAAGAGGAGGCTTTCCAGTTTCTTATCTTACTAGCAACGATGCTAATAGTTTTACATGGAGACAGTCTTATGTAACAACCTTTTTAGAAAGAGATATTTCAAATCTTGGATTTCAAATTCCTCCTCAACAAATGAGACGTTTTTGGCTTATGTTAACTCATTATCATGGACAGCAGTTTAAGGCCAGCGAGATAGGGAAATCTCTTGGGATTTCTGATCATTTGGTTCGGAAATATTTAGATATTTTAGCAGGGACTTTTATGGTCCGTATTTTGCCGCCCTGGTTTGAAAATTTAGAAAAACGACAGATAAAGATGCCGAAGATCTATTTTCGAGATAGTGGCATTCTTTTTTATCTACTTGGAATACACTCATTAAGTGAAATTGATATCCATCCTAAACTTGGCTCTTTTTGGGAAGGATTCGCATTGGAAGAAGTGATACGTAGTCTCAAAGCTTCAGCAGAAGAATGTTACTTTTGGGGTACCCACGGAGGAGCAGAGCTCGATTTACTAATTTTTAAAGATGGGAAACGTCTAGGATTTGAAATTAAATATACAGACCACCCTAAGATCACTCCTTCGATGAAAATTGCTCTACAGGATTTGCAGCTCGACCACCTATATATAATATTTCCAGGTGATATAACATTTCCTCTTTCAGAAAATATCACAGCCTGTGGGCTCAAGATTCTTTTAAGCCTTCAAGGAGAAAATAAGCCGTAGTATGTGAGCGATCTTTTTTTAAACTTAATTTTTTTACTTTAAAAGATCGGGTCGCTGACCATTTTACACTCAAAGTAGGGGGCAAACGAGCCCGGGGCAGCTTTGAAATATACTCAAGGAACAAGAGATATCAATACTTTTTTTGTTTA